>JADLHE010000154.1 GCA_020848965.1 Saprospiraceae bacterium | reverse complement strand
CGAACGAAACGAACAACGTGGCGGTCTATGGTTCGCAAGTGGTGCTGCCGTCAGTTACCGGGCTGCAGCCCGACCTCACCCTGGCCGACCTGCAAATCCCAACGACTTCGGTTGCCGCTGGCGCAATCCTGAGCTACAACTTCGATGCAAGCAATGCAGGAACGGCTGCTGTTCCCGGCAATTTCACCATTAAGGGCTATATCAGCACCGACCAGACCCTGAGCACTAACGACGTGCAGGACGGGAACATCAACACGGGCAATTACGCTGCCGGCTTCTCGGTGCAGAACGTGCCGGGCGCTTCGACGATACCCGCCAGTTTGGCCGCAGGCCAGTATTATTTGATTGTGAAAATAGATGGCGACAACGCCATTGCCGAAGGCAACGAGAACAACAATACGGTGGTGAAGCCCTTCACGGTGACGGCGCCTACGACGGGCAACTGCGAGCAGGTGTTGTCACAAAGCCCGATGGTCTGCGCAGCGCCGCTTGCCAATGGCAACTTCGAGGTAGGTGCTGGCGCCGAGCTATATTACACGCCCTACAAGCGGTATGAGTACGCCCCCAACGGCAACTTGGTGGCCAATCTTTCTGACTCGCCATTCCTGTCCATCCCAGCTTTCGTCACTATCATCCATAATGGCAACAGTATTGCGACCCTCCAAACATCACCGACGGGGGGAACGGTAACTGGGATAACTCCCCTCCCTGCGAGCATCACATCCACGTTGACCAATTTGGTGGTTTGTAGCCAGACGGGCACTTCCAATTATTTCTTGGCGGGCACCCGCACCAGCGACAACAGGGTCGTGGTACTTTTGCTCAGTGTCAGCAGCAATGGCACCGTCACGACAATTTCCACGTTTAACACCAATGCGGGCGGCTTCGCCAACAGCATTGTGGCCACCAGTTGGGGCGGGGCCATATTGGGCCGCACCGATAATCAAGCTTCCACTACAAGCGCAAGCGGTACTTTGTACGCTATTTCGGCCACCAATACCCTTTTGTACGGTGTCCCAAAGGACCCCGGCCAGTTTTCCTTTACGCAAATCCCTTGTGGGGTTGATGCCTTCAGGGTGAACAGCAGCCGATCGGGCGGTGGCGGCGGTGCTTCTTTTTCATTCACGTACCAAGAGGATTACCAGTTTAACCAACAAAGCGCCACGCTGCGACGCAGCCGCAAGAGCGGCCAAGCGATTTCCTCGCCATTGCCCGCAGACCAACGAACGGAGCATATTTTCTACAATGCTGATGGCTCAAAATGGGTAGTAACCCGGCGGATACAAGGTGCTGCACCTCAGTACAACGTAGTCGGTACGGACAGCCTTTATTACCAAAAACTCTCCGCTACTGACCAAGTGTTGCTATCGCAGGCATTGGACAAGACCAAGTTCGATGCGCTGTCCAGCCTCCAAATCTACGCAGTGGCCGAGGTGCAGCCGGGCAAACTGGCCTTCTTTGGGAACAAGTCGGGGGCAGCGTGGTATTACAACCCGTTCTGCAATACCCCTGCCTGCAACTTGAGCGTGACGAAAACAGCAGCCGTCTGCAACAACAATGGCACACCGAACAATGCTGGCGATGACACTTTCACATTTAGCTTCACTCCATCGGGGGCCGCTGGCCAATGGGTCGCTTTCGTACCGGACGCCAACTCCAATGGCACGAACACGACCTATACTGGCCAGAATGGCGAAACCCGCACTTTGACCTATTCCATTGGTTCTGTCAACCAGTTCCTCAATGGTACGGTGAATATCGGCTTCCAAGATAGCCAGAATGTAGGCTGCACAGCTTCTATCGCTGTAGCAGCTCCGGCTACCTGTTCGAATGGTGGCGGCACGCCCGACTGCAACGCCATCACCATCACCCCCGGCGTGGGCAAAATCACCATCGCAGGGTTCTCTGCCCCGCACGTTTTGATAAAAGTCTTCAAACCGAACTGGACGGTGGCCTACGAGTGCCTCGACGGGCAGTGCGCCAACCCGACCGTAGTGACTGGCCTCGGCACGGGCAACCACTATGTGGAGGTGAAATTGATGAACGCCACCTGGGGCGAAATCTGCAAAAAGACGCAGACGGTGGGTGTGACCAATATTGCGCAGCAGGATGACGACCGCCAGCGCCTCGCCTTCGATAAGTTCTACCCGAACCCGACGGCCTACCTGACCACGATGGAACTCTATTCACCCGTTGCGCAGCAAGCCACGCTGGACTTCTACGACCGGACGGGCCGCCTCGTGCATACGCAAAAGGTGGAGTTGGAACAAGGCCAGAACCTGATTGAACAGTTGGTATTCGACTGGAAATCAGGCACTTATAACGTCATCGCACGAGGCGAGGAGACGGCGCTTCCCGCTTATGGGCGGTTCCTCAAAGTATGGGAAGAATGATTTTATCCAATAGCGACCGTTCCGTTTGTGCTCAGCACTCGGAGCGGTCGCCCCTTTTTTGCAAACTAATCAAAAACAAACCATGAAAAGACATCTGACCATTTTGTTGGCAGGCATTCTGGCCTGCCTCCACCTAACCAGTTTTGGGCAAAGTTGCACGGGCAACCTCTTCATCAATTCCGGATTTGAAAGCAACCTGACAAGTTGGAACAACTTGGGCACGGCGAGCATCGTCACGGATGCCCACAATGGCACCAAATCCCTCAAAGTTTGTGGCAACAACGGCGACAGCCGGGTCATTCAAGCATTTCCGGTCTCGCCGGGGCAGAGCCTGAATCTTAGCTTTTGGGCCAAAAAAACGGGGGCATCGGGCTTCGTCCGGGTAAAGACCTTGACTGCCAACTACCAGCCCACCACGCTTTTCGCCATAAACGTGTCATCGGCCACCTGGCAGGCACATAACGCATCCATCCTTATTCCGGCGGGTGCGGCCTTCTTGGAGATTGGGGCCGAAATTTCAAATGCAGCCCCTACCGAATGTGCGTTTTTCGATGATTTTTGCCTGACGGGCGGCTCTATTCCGAACTGCAATATTGCTGGCACGGCCGTCGCTTCTGCCTGCAACAACAATGGGACCCCGAACAACCCTGCCGACGACATCTTTAACATGACCGTCACGGTAAGCGGTGTAACAGGCGGGTGGACGGGCACCTTGTTCAATGGCCAAGTCAACATAGTTGGCAACGGTACACAGCCTGCATCCTTTGAATTCTTGGTGAGCGCCATCCAACCCTACCTCATAAATGGGGTGTTGGGTATCGAACTTCGTTCTGATGCAGACCCTAATTGCTATACCAATATTTTCATGACGCCGCCTACACCTTGCACCATTGCACCCGCCGACCAAGGCTGTTTTTTTGAAAAACTGTACACCACCACGACCGGGTTGGCGCAGGGCAGGGCTGTTTTTCCGAAGGAAAACGCCAACGGCACCTTCTCAGTCAAGCTCGTGGACTGGCTGCCCGGCAATACTTATTCGCTGCGCAACATGGTGGTGGACGCCGCTGGCGAAATCCAAACCCCGCTGGCAGGCGGGGCCATCCCGACCAACAGTTTTTCGGTCTTCGACAATGGCTACCTCACCTTCAACGGCAGCACTGGCAACCAGTTCACCATCCGGCGGTACGACCTGGCGGGGGTACAGCAATGGGAAAAAACCTATACGCTGACGGGGGTGAACACCCTCCAGGGCGGACTTGGCATGGCCAAGGTCAGTGATGGCTTCATTTTTTCTGGCATCGTCAACAAGCCGGGCCTGCCAACCAACGAGTTTTACCCGTTCTTCCTCAAGACCAACGATCTAGGCGTGCAGGTCTGGCAGAAGGTGTGGAACACTACAACCCCACAGCCCGGCACGGTGAGATTATTGGACGAAGCAGTGGGTGGCGGCTATTATTTCGACATCCCGCTGACCATTGGCATAAGTTCAATGTTCACCAAAGTGGATGCCAACGGCAACAAGGTTTGGGAATATGGCCTAGGGAGTAGCCCAAGTTTCAGCTTGAACGGCGCCTCGGACTCGCCCGACGGGCTTTCGGTTTATGTCGCCATGTCGGGTTCGACGCAGGCGCCTCAGTCGTCCTCCGTGCTCTTTGTCCAGTTCTACCGCTTTGACGCCAACGGCAACCTAATATGGAACAATTTGCTATCCTCAGGCACCGTCGGGCTTAATTATGCAAACGCCTCCGTTTTGGCCACCGATGATGGTGCAGTGATTGCTTTCGGGTCAAACCTGAACGGCAGCGACCGGCAGTTCCACTACCGCAAGCTCGACTTGAGCGGCAACCAGGTCTGGGCCAAGACCAAGGCCAACCGGGATGCCCGCATCGTTCAAAAAACCAGCGACGGCGGGCTGCTCTTCGCTGGGACGGATTTCGGCTCGCCCCAGATACCCTACCTGCTCAAGACCACGGCCAACGGCAACGAGACGCCAGTCTGCCAAGCCTCTGCATTGCTCCCCGACCTGACCCTGACCGACCTTCAAGTACCAGCTACCGTGGTGGCAGGCAGTTCCTTTACAGCAAACATCATTGTGCGCAATATCGGCACGGCAGCATCTGTACCGACCGGGCTGCTGTTCTATTTGGGTTCGCAAAACCCCGCCACCATCGGCGTGCCAGCCATACCGGCTGGTGGTCAGTTGAGCTATTCGCCAACCATTCAAACCTCGCCTAACTACACGGGGCCGGCATCGCTTCAAGCGAAGATTGACCAGTTGGGCAACGTCAACATCGAGAGCAACGAGAACAACAACGAGATTGGGGCGGCATTTAACATTACAAGCGGCGGCGGTGGCGGCACAGGTCAGATTGACCTCTCGCTTGCTTTGCAACAGCTCACCGCCTCGCCCGCTCAATGGAGCAACTACTCCGTAAAGCTGACCATCAGCAACGCAGGGCCGCAAACAGCGACGGGCGTGAAGGTCAAATTTGCGAAGCCAACAGGCGTAGTCTATGTCGGTGGCAACCAGTTCACCGCTTCGCAAGGCACGTTCAACCCCAACGGCGACGAGGTCTGGACGGTGGGCAGCATCCCCGCCAATGGTTCAGCCACGCTGACGGTGAACTACTTTTTGCTGAACGCAACGGCACCCGTGGCGTATGCGCAAGTGACCGCCGCCAATGAAACGGACAGCGACAGCCAACCAAACAACGGCACGCCGCCGACGCCTGTGCAGGATGACGAGGCGAGCACGGCGGGTGGAACAACGCCGACGCTTCCCGACATTACGCTCAGCACCGTGGTGTTTCCTCCCGGCGGCTCCGTGGCAGCGGGCGCAGCCTACAGCATCAACTTCCTGCCGAGCAACCTGGGTGGGGCCATCCCTGCTTCGCAATTGCCAGTCACTGGCAGGTTTTACCTCTCGCTTGACAACGTGCTGAGCGCCAGCGACGTCCTCGTCGGCACTAGCAGCAACGTGCCCATCACTACCACGCAGCAGTCCATCAGCGGAACGGTACCGGCCAGTACACCCGCCGGGCAGTACTACGCCATCGTGCAGCTCGACCCTAACAACACCGTGGCCGAGTCGAACGAGAACAACAACGTGGCGGCCTCAGGCCTGACCGTGACCGTGACCGGGGGCAGCGCCTTCAGTTGCCCCGGCAACCTGATAGTCAACGGCGGCTTCGAGAGCCAGCCAGTCGGTTGGTTGGGCGCCGAACTCGTGAGCAGCGACCCGGCTGGGGCGCACAGTGGCACGGGCTACGGCAGGAAGTGCGCCACCGCTGCCAATGCCTCCCTGAACGTCATGTCCCAACTGTTGCAGGTTCAGGGCGGCAACACCTACTTGCTCACGGCCTTTGTGAAAAAGGGGAGCAGCTCGGCCACGGGCTTCATGCGGGTGAACTATTTCAATGCAAGCAACACCCAATTGGGAAGTTCGACCGATGCGGTGGCAAGTGGCACGGCCTGGCAACAACTGTCGCTGACACTGGCCCCGCCCGTGGGCACTACCCAGGCCGACGTGCAGTTCGTGGCAGGTCCGCCATCGAGCGGCCTGTGCTTCATGGTGGACGATGTCTGCCTCGTGCTGACCAGCACGGGCACGCAGCCCGACCTCACCCTCGCCGACCTGCAAATACCCACGGCTTCGGTTGTCGCTGGCGCAATCCTGAGCTACAACTTCGATGCAAGCAATGCAGGAACGGCTGCTGTTCCCGGCAATTTCACCATCAAATCCTATATCAGCACCGACCAGACTTTGAGCAGCAACGACGTGCAGGATGGCAATATCAACACGGGCAACTATGCCGCTGGCTTCTCGGTGCAGAACGTGCCGGGCGCTTCGACGATACCCGCATCTTTGGCCGCAGGCCAGTATTATCTCATCGTGAAGATAGATGGCGACAACGCCATTGCCGAAAGCAACGAAAACAACAACACGGTGGTGAAGCCCTTCACGGTGACGGCGAGTGGCGGCGGTGGCACGCCCGATTGCAACGCCATCACCATCACGCCTGGCGTGGGCAAAATAACCATCGCTGGCTTCTCTGCCCCGCACGTTTTGATAAAAGTCTTCAAACCGAACTGGACGGTGGCCTACGAGTGCCTCGATGGGCAGTGCGCCACCCCGACCGTGGTGACGGGCCTCGGCACGGGCAGCCACTTCGTGGAGGTGAAATTGATGAATGCCACTTGGGGCGAAATCTGCAAGAAGACGCAGACGGTGGGCGTGACCAATATTGCGCAGCAGGACGACGACCGAATGCGCCTCAGCTTCGACAAGTTCTACCCGAACCCGACGGCCTACCAGACCACGATGGAGCTGTACTCGCCCGTTGCGCAGCAAGCCACGCTGGACTTCTACGACCGCACGGGCCGCCTCGTGCATACGCAGAAGGTGGAACTGGACAAAGGCCAGAACCTGATTGAACAATTGGTATTCGACTGGAAATCAGGCACTTACAATGTGGTGGCGAGGGGTGAGAAAACTGGATTACCGGCTTATGGACGGTTCCTCAAAGTTTGGGAAGAATGATTTTATCCAATAGCGACCGTTCCGTTTGCGCATAGCACTCGGAGCGGTCGCCCCTTTTTTGCAAACTAATCAAAAACAAACCATGAAAAGGCATTTTACCCTCCTACTCACGGGCATCATGGCCTGCCTCAGTCTCACCAGTTTTGGGCAAACCTGCACGGGCAACCTCCTCACTAACCCCGGCTTTGAGAGCGGCCTTTCAGGTTGGAACACTTCAGGCATGGTGACCATTTCGACCAGCGCCAATACTGGCTCGAATGCTGCCAAAGTAGGCGAAACCGGTTATGCATCAATTGGTTTTTTTCTGCCAACCACACCCGGCACTGCCTATACCGCCAAAGTTTGGGCGAAATTCACGGGCAGCAATTACCAATTGGTGGAACTACGATTCCTAAATAGCGACTGGGTAACCTTGCCGGGTGCTGCCCAAGCGGCACCTGCTACAACTACGTACGCGGAATACACCCTCAACGGTACTGCCCCAACCGGGGCGGCCTACGTCTATGTCATCGCCTCAAAGGATGGCAGCGGCAGCATCGAGGTGGACGACTGGTGCCTGACGACAAGCAGCGCCAATACTTGTTCAAACAACCTAGGGGAAGGTGAAATACTTTGCACCGAAAAATCGGGGAGCAACCTGCTTGTGTACTTGATGAACAACCAAGCGGTCACCGAATACACCTTGGATGGTCAGGGCACGGTCGTTTCCACTCAAGACATAGGCTTGTGGGTACAGGATTCTGTGCTGGTACAGGGCAACGAGGTCTCGAAAAAACTGATTGACGGCACCATTGCCTATACCAAGACAATACCCCAGTCGGTGCTGAACACGCTGCCCGTGGTTCAAGCAGCAACCGAGCTGACGGACGGCACGTTTGTGTTGGCAGGGTATCGGAAATCGGACATTGCGAATCCCCCATCCTACTCCCAAAACAACTTGGTGATGGTGCATGCGAATGCCAACCTTAGCCCGATTGAAGTCAAAAGCATCTCCGTCAGTTTTAATATAAACCCCTATTATACCTACAGTGACATAGTCTATGGACTGTACCCTGCGCCTAACGGTGCTTTTGATATTTTTCACACACGCTCAGTTACGAACTCCCAAAATGACATAAATCTGGTAGTGTCCCGGTTCTCATTTTCAGACCCGCAGAGCTTTAATTCTGTGGTGGGTGTGGCGACCAATGTACTGTTCGCACAGTCAAAACTGACCAAGACACCCTGTGGCAGCTACCGCTTCAGCGGGTCGGACAAGTATGCATCGCAAAGCGGGAATTTCTTTGGTCAAAAAATTATGTATTTTGATTTACAGGACCTCTCCTTGATTTCGGAAAAGCTCAGTGGAACTGGAAGTATAGACCATTACGGCGGCTTCAATAGATGGGCTTTTAAAGCTACACCTCCCGACTCCTTGTACGTGGATTTTCAGTACCGCCCTAATTTTGACCCTGTCCCCGACCTACAGTTCGTCATTCCAAACCCTGGCCAGCCCCCCTTGGGAGTCAGTGTGCCCTATTTCAACTATGACCATGCTGTGGTAATGCAGCCAAACGATGTCTTCCTTTTTGGGTCGAACAATGGGCAGGTCTTCGTGGAGGTGCCGACCGACTGCAGCCCCGCCGTTCTCCTACAGCCCGACCTGACAGGTGATGGCCTTAGCTTGCCGTCTAACCCGGTAGTCATGCAGGGAAATGTGGTCAGTTTTGATTATAACCTGAAAAACATCGGCAATTATGGCATAGCCTCTTCATCTTACATAGGCATAACATACTATCTATCTTCGGATGCTGTGCTGAGTGCCGATGATATTGTGGCAAATAATAGCAGTAAAAATGGGATTGGAGCGGGAGCAACCAGTACAGTTCATGAAAGCATCTATTTGTCCACCAATGTACCAACCGGAAGCTATTATGTTCTGGTGAAAATAGACGCCAACAACACCTACCTCGAAAGCGACGAGAGCAATAACCTGTTGGTATCGGCTCAACCCTTTACACTTACTGTCAATAGCGGCCCGCCCCCCAAGCCCGACCTCACCATCTTCGACCTGCGAACACCCTCGGTTCCCGTGGCTGCTGGTGAGATACTGAGTTACAATTTCGATGTACAAAACGAAGGAACGGCGGCAGCTTCTGGCAATTTCACCATCAAAAGCTACATCTCCACCAATCATTTATTGAGCGCCAACGACATTCTGGTTGGCACCATTCAGGCAGGCAACTACGGCGCTGGATTTGCGGTGCAAGATATGCTTGGCACTTCGACCATCCCAGCCAGTTTGGCCGCAGGCCAGTATTATTTACTAATAAAAATTGATGCAGACGGCGACATAGTAGAAAGCAACGAGTACAACAACCTGACCTTTAGCCTTTTCGAAGTGGAGGTAGGCGGAAGTCCTTGTGCAGCAACGGCCATCGCCACAGGCCCCAGCGAAATCAACATCTCCGGGTTTAACGCACCGCATATTTTGATAAAAATATACAAGCCCGACTGGACAGTGGCTTTCGAGTGCCTTGATGACGATTGTGACAATCCTTTGGTGGTCAGCGGGCTGGGAAATGGCTTGCACCATGTTGATGTAAAGCTTTTCGACAGCAGTTGGGTCGAAACCTGTCACCTTGACCAAGATGTGAACGTGAGCAGTTTCGGTGGAGGCGGCAGCTCCAAAATTGCGAAGCAAGATGATAGGTTTAACCTCAGCTTCGAAAAATTCTACCCAAGCCCGGCTGCCTTCCTAGTGAACATGGATCTTTTTTCAGCAAAAAAACAAGCCGCCACGCTGGACTTTTATGACCAGCAAGGCAGGGCAGTACATACGATGAAGCTGCAGTTGGAAAAAGGCTCAAACACGATTGAGCTACTGGTAAACGATTGGCAGTTAGGGACTTACAACGTCATCGCACGGGGTGAGGAGACGGGATTGCCCGCTTATGGGCGGTTCTTGAAGCTGTGGGAGGAGTGAATGAATTTTGATTAAACAATTAAGGTTTGCGGGCCAGTCATGCCCGCAAACCTTTTTGATATGAAAAATATGAAGGGTTTTATTCCTGCTTTACGATGGTTGTTGACGGCGTTCATAGTTGGGCAGCTCATGGGCAATGG
>JADLHE010000153.1 GCA_020848965.1 Saprospiraceae bacterium | reverse complement strand
TTTATGGATAGCATTGACCTTCAAAACGGCGTTTTCGAGCAAGAGGGCTTGGACATGTTGGAGAAATGGGAGAAGGAATCTTTTTCCAAGCTGCTGGGCGAAGAGAAAAAGACGCTTATCAGCCAAGCTAATGACACCACCGATGTGCTCGACCTGAACGAACCCATCAAAATGCCAGAACGTGTAGGGCATCGCAATCAGTACGATACCTTCTTTGAGTGAAAATGAACAGTTGGGGCAATGGCCGCTCAAAATGCAGCTAACCCAAAGCTAGCATCAACGCTTCATCGAAGAAAGTCACCAAATACCTTTCAACCATGAAAAACATTTTTTTGCTAAACCTGCTTTTGCTTGCCCTACTATTTGGGTGCAAAAATGACCCCGCTGAAAACAATCAAGGAGATGACGCTACGCAAACCGAAGCAGCTGCATTGGACCCTGCCAGCATCAAGTTTATTTGCCAAACCTCCACGGCTGAAACAGGTGACTACGCTGATGCCCCGCATCATGAAGTGTTCCTGCAAATTGGCAGTAGCAAAGTAAAAGTGGCGGATATACTCAACTGCGAAATCCTAAACAAGGATGCTTTCGAGCAGAATCAAATCCCTGCAAATGCCATTGCGGCGGTTGGAGGATGGTGGGCAGGAGCGGGCGATTACCTTTACATTGTCGAAGAAGGCGGCAAATATGTGGTGAAGAAGGGCGCCACTGCCGAAGAAATGACCAATAACGACTTCGGCTACAAAACCATCATGACCTTTGATAAGACTGGGAACGAGGTTTTTTAGGATTTCTGGGCATTGAAGGCTTGAAAAAACCTTCAATGCCCAGCCCTTTAGTCCTTTTCCCAAAACCGCAGCTTCTTCCTCCTTTCTTCCCTTTTGCGTTCCCTTTCCTTCTTTTTCAAATCTCGGTTGCTGTAAAAAACATAGCGCAGCGAAAGGCCCGATTGCACATAAACCGTGCGCTCGCCGCCATAGAGATTGATGGCCGGCTTGAAATCATACGATAGGTTTAGCCTTGCAATCGTCAATTCCAATCCACCAATTCCAGTAATTCCAAACGGGTTTTCGAAACCATCCGGCTTCTCAGCGGTGGCAGGCTGGTTGTTCCAACCTTTGTGCAGGCCCGCACCTACGTACAAGTTCAGGCCATTCAACATGATTTTATAATGCCGCTCGGCAAGTGCCGTCACCATGAACTCGTCCCGCTGAAAGCTTTTTTGCAGGATTCCTTCGATGGTAACATGCTCCGCAATGCGTTGTTGGAGTGTAAGCCCCCAATCTGTGCCGAGGCGGAGGCCACCCGAAGTGACGTAGGATTGTGCCTTCGCAATGGTTGCGGAGCAAAGAAGTGAAGTGAAAATTAAAATGGAAAATCTCATGGTGTCCTGATTTATTTGACGAAACAAACGGCCAGCAAGGTCGCATTATTACCCAACTCAAACACTGCCTGGTTAAAATGCCGTTAAGGCTTCGGCACCGCAAAATTCCCACTCAGCGGCCAAATGAACGGGTTCAATTCTATTCATTTTTTGAGGTATGGGCATGGGGATACTTTTGACCTGTCATTCATCCGAAAGGCAATTTTATCTTCCATTTTTTCATCATCAAACAATTTAGAATTATGAGACCAATTTTCACCGCAGTTTTAATCAACTTAATGCTCATCGTTCAAGCTTTGGCTTACGGCACCACTTTGAACTTGAAAACTCCAGCTGCCGTTTGTGTGGCCTGTAACACTCCAACCGGCCTTGCGGCCACCGGCCAAACTGGTACTACGGCAATCCTGACTTGGGGGGCGGTGGCTGGTGCTACTGGCTATTCTATTGAAGTAGAGAATGGCTCTGGCAACCCCAATATTTTCAAAGTTGTGGCCAATGTTGCTGGAACCTCCTACACCGTCACTGGCCTTTTGCCCAATTTAACTTACAAGTTCAAGGTTCGCTCACGATGCGGTGGCAACAAATCCAATTGGACGGCGTGGTTCAGCTTCAATTCCAGTGCTGGCTCAGGTGGCGGTGGGGGAGGGGCATGCAGCACCCCCGGCAACCAGACGACCAGCAATCTGCTCCCACAATCCGCCACGCTTAATTGGGCTGCCGTGCCTGGCGTTTCTGGCTATCGAATCCGGGTTGAAAATGCTTCTGGCAACCCAAATCCGTTTGCTCAGACCATCAACCTGCCAAGCGGAACCACCAGCTACACGATCATAGGCTTGTTGCCCGGCAAAAGCTATAAATGGAAAGTGAGGAGTCTTTGCGGAACGCAAACCAGCGATTGGTCGCCAAACCAAGTGTTCACCACGCCCTTAAATATCGGAAATGGCGGTGGTGGCACCCTGAATTTTTCTGGCAATGACGCCGATTCTCCAACGCTGAAGGCGTTCCCAAATCCAAGCGACGGGTTGTTGAATCTGGAATTTTCAGGTTCAGAAGAAAGGGTGACTTACAGGGTGGCGAACCTGCTGGGCAAGCTCGAAATGAGCACTGAGGCTATTGCCGGGCAACCAATCCAACTTGACCTAGGCTCGCTTCCATCGGGGATTTACCTCGTATCGGCGCAGTGTGGCGCACAGGTCAAGACGCAGAAAATTACGCTCCGATAAAAAAGAGAAAATAGGGGAAATTTTTGGCTAGGATACCGAGTTGTTGGGCAGAAAAAGGAGAAACCTCAAGGCTGCACACGACTCGGTATTTCTTTTTGTTGCGGTCATTTCGCCCGATTTCACCCAATTTCCCTATTTTGCCTCCTTTCCTAAAACTTCAATACTTGCAGCGGCTTCAAATCCTTTTTAGTTTCCTA
>JADLHE010000152.1 GCA_020848965.1 Saprospiraceae bacterium | reverse complement strand
TATCAACAACACAACCATTCAAACCATTATTACTTCCCCCGGCAATTATTGTGTTTATGCTATAAACAGTTGTGGGTTTACCCCGCCCAGCTGTATCACCATCACAAATCAAGTGTCGAATTTCTACCTGCCAGCACTCAGTTTATGCCAAAATGAACTTCCTTATGATTTTTATGGAACTACTGTTACCACATCGGGCAATTATCAGAAGGTTTATACTAGCTGGCAGGGCTGCGACAGCATCGTACAGCAAAACATAACTGTGATGCCTGAGATACCGCCCACTTATTGGCCAGAGTTAATACTAACCTGTGGCAGCGCCCCAATTGATTTTTTTGGCCAATCCATAAGTTCGGGAGGAACCTATCAAGCAATACTACAAAGCTGGCAGGGCTGTGACAGCATAATTATTTTGCCTGTTCTCGAAATTTCTCCATATGTCGATTTAAATATTACCTCATCGGCAGGTACCGTATTGCCATTGGGTGGTTCAACCATTTTAGAAGCTGTTGTAAATCCTAATACGCCTTTCAGTGGCACTTATGAATGGAGCACTGGTGAATCAGGTCAAACAATTTCTGTTGACCAACCAGGGTATTACACCGTAGTCTTATCGTTTGGGCAATGTGCCTATGGTGCAGACATCACCATTACCCAAGCCAGCCCAGCTTGCCCCAATTTCAACCTCCCCATTGCCCCAGCAGATTCTTGTGCCACAGCGCCCTCGTTCTGCGGCACTTATTTGTCGGGGTATTGCTCCGCAAACGATGGCTACACACCCGACGTGCCCGGCAACCTCGCCTCTGTCATACCCTGTACCATCGAGAACAACCAATGGTTGAAGTTCACGGCTTGCGATACTGTGGTGCAATTGGAATTTGCCGTGATCAACTGCCAATCGGCAACTGGCTTGGAGTTCTTCATCCTGCAAACCGATGATTGTCAAGTGTTTACAGCGCCACAGGCTTGCTTCACCATTGCCGATGGCAACTCGGACACGCTCACGGTGGGCAACCTCATCGCTGGCCAAACCTATTACCTAATGGTTGACGGCATACAGGGCGACATCTGCCACTGGGAAGTGCTCTCAACCGCTGGAATCAGTTTTGGAACCGTCTATCAAGAAGTAAACCTGCAAGGCGAAGTCGTGCCGCTTGACCCAGCGGATGAGGAGGTCTGTGGTGGGGAAACAATTGGCTATGGATTTACCCCGCCAGTATGCGGCATTTTGACCCCCGTCCCCAACGACCCTGGCAACCCGCTCACCAATAATTGTCCACCTGCTTACCAGCAATTTTGCGAGCCACATCTCGATACTTGCATCACTATCTTCAGATACGACTCAATTTGGACAGTAACACCTTATGGGCTGGGTGCTAGTTTTGAAAACAACGATAGTATTGGTAGCACAGTCAACGTAGTTTTCCCTTCCACTGCACCCAATGGGGAGGATTCGCTGATTTTCTATGTGGCGGTTGAATTGGTGCCAGTAGCGTTCGATACCGTAGTCTGTTGGAATTCCTGCGTTCTGGAATGCTCCACGATTCTTCCTTCATTGACGCCCTGCGATATTAAGCCAAGAAGGGTAAAAGTCTGTTTCCCTGATATTACACAGGAAACAAGGTTTATTTGTCCAGGCGAGTGCGTGGATTTTCACGGTCAATCGTTCTGCCTCCCCGGCACTTATACCATTAATGAGCAAGGTGACTGCGGATGTGAAAATTCTTATACCCTCATCTTAGATTGGTTTAACGATGTTTATCCAATTATTAGCCAACCCAATATTACATGTTCATCTGATGGTACTACCTATACCGTCAGCTTATTTGTGGAGGGCTTCGGAGCATTTGTAACCATCAACAACCAACCACTTTTCGGCAATACTTTTACATCCGGCACAATTCCATCGGGTGAACCCTACAATTTTGTTGTATCATTTATTGGTGTCTGCCTCAACTACACACAAACAGTTAGTGGAACCCATACTTGCCAACCCTGCACAGGCGGCACCAACAACCTCGGCACGATTCCCCTTTGCCCCAGCGAGTGCTACAACCTGCTCGGCAACAGCTATTGTATCCCCGGCAATTACAGCGAAGTCTTGCTGAACCCGGCCACCAATTGCAACGAAACCTATGTTTTTGAGCTTGTGCAAATCCTTGAAAATGAATTGGTGGTGGGGCAGGTGAGCAGTTTTTGCGATGCAACGAACCTTTATTACCAAGTCGGCTTCCCCATTGAGTCCGGCACGCCGCCCTATATGGTCAATGGCAACGTGATTAACGGCAGTTTTTACCAGTCGGGCTTGATTCCATCGGGCCAACCGTATGCTTTCACCATCACCGATGCCGCAATTTGCGCCCCAGAAACAATCACCATTGAAGGCATTTACACCTGCAATTGCGTGAACAACCCTGGCACGACGCAGTTCGCCACGCTCTATGCCTGTGAGGACAACATGGTCAGCGTCCAGTTCAACAACGATGCGGTCATCGGCAATGGCGACCTGTTCGTTTTCATCCTCCACAGCGATAACGGCGCCTCGCTTGGCCAAGTCGTTGGCATGAACACTACGGGCGATTTCGGTTTCGTTCCCGGTGTAATGACCTATGGCCAGACCTACCGAATCTCGCCCGCCGTTGGCCCCGACCTTGGTGGCACGGTGGACATGAACGCCGCCTGCTTCCAGTTCGCTCCCGGCCAAAAAGTGGTTTTCTATGAAAAACCGGAGGCCCAAGTGCTGCCGCACGATACCTTGGATTGCGCTGTTAATTCATTGATAATCAATTCCTTGGTGAGCAACGGCAGCGGCGACTACCAATTTGAATGGAGCAATGCGGGCAGCTTCAACTCCGCCGAACAAAACCCGACCATCAGCCAGCCGGGAGCCTATACCTTGCTCGTCACCGACAAGCTAACGGGCTGCACCGCAGAGACAGCCACCATCGTGGAAAGTGATGTGGAACTGCCTATTTTCACGCTTACCAGCGGTGAAATCAATTGCCAAGCACCCAATGTGGTCTTGGAGGCTGCTTCGCAAACAGCGGGGGTGACCTATACTTGGGCTTTCCCAACGGGCGACCAAATGACGGGTGCTGCCATCACTACCAATTTGGTGGGTGAATACAAAGTAACTGCCCTCGCCCCCAATGGCTGCCTAGCAAGCGCAACAACCTTGGTGGCCCAAGGCCCCGACCCTTTGCTGACAGCTTCGATTGGCCTTTTCCCTCCCAACTGCTTTGGCGAAGCCAACGGTGAAATTTCGGTTTCCGATGGAAATGGCGGTACTGCACCTTATGCGTTTTCCGTGGAAGGGCTGGGCAATGGCCAGGATTTCCAAGGTTTAACGGCGGGGAACTACCTCCTGCAAATCATGGATAGCGACGGCTGCACGAGCGACTCAATAGTGGTAATGACGCAGCCCGAACAGCTCACCGTCAGCCTCGGCGATGACCAATCTATCCACCTTGGCGAGTCCGTAAGCCTTGCGATTCAGGCCAATGCCACCCCAAAGGACATGCTGTGGAGCGGCCCCAATGGCGAAACATGGCAAGGCGTCAATACCTTGACCATCAATCCATTGGCAAGCGGCAGCTATACCTTGCTCATTACCGATGAAAACGATTGCCAAGCCAGCGATGAGGTGTTTGTCCATGTCAGCCGTGGCGTTCAAGCCTATCTGCCAACGGCCTTTTCACCCAATGGGGATGGCGTCAACGACCGCTTCACGGTCTTTGCCGGAGGCGATGTGCAACAAGTTTCCCACCTCCAAATCTTCGACCGCTGGGGCGAAATGGTGTTCGAGGCCCACGATTTTGCACCCAACGATGACAAAACCCTCGGCTGGGATGGCAGGCACCACGACCGGGCCATGGACCCCGCACTCTATATCGCAATGGCGGAAGTGGTGTTCTTGGATGGGACGAAGAAACTGCTGAAAGGGGAGGTGGTGTTGGTGAAGTAAAACAACAAATTAACAGGGCCAGGCAATTTGCTTGGCCCTGTTAATATACAGGAATATGACAAAACCATTACCAAGCCCAAAGCCGCCATGCCAAAGCACTTGCTATCTTTGCGCAAAAATATAGCATGAAAAAACAGATTTTTATTGCCCTTTCTTTCGCCATCGTGGCCTTGTCCTGCCACAGCGGTAAAAAAGCGGGCGCCGAAAAAGCCACCACCTACAACCCCGCCGCCGATTCGCTTCGTTTGCCGCAAGAAAAGCACCTGCGCAACGTCCGTCAATTGACTTTTGGGGGCGACAATGCCGAGGCTTATTGGAGTTTTGATGGCAAATCCCTTTCTTTTCAGGCCACCAACGAGAAATGGGGCGCTTCCTGCGACCAGATTTTCACGATGGACATAGAAGGCGGCACACATGGCGGCCAAAAGCCCCAGCAAATCAGCTCAGGTACGGGCAAAACCACTTGCTCTTATTTTTTGCCAGGCAACAAGAGCGTCTTGTTTGCCAGCACCCACGGCGAGGAAAGCGGCCACGGCTGCCCCAATGCGCCCCGCAGCGTGGACGGCAAATACGTTTGGGCCATCCACCAAGAGTTTGATATTTACGTGGCGGACTTGAACGGAAAAATCCAAAAGCAACTGACCAATACTCCCGGCTACGATGCAGAAGCCACGGTTTCGCCCGATGGCAAAAAAATCGTGTTCACCAGCACCCGCAGCGGCGATTTGGAGCTTTGGACGATGAATATTGACGGCACCGACCAGCGTCAAGTGACCAAGGGCCTCGGTTACGACGGCGGCGCTTTCTTCTCGCCCGACAGCAAGAAACTAGTCTTCCGGGCCAGCCGCCCAAAGACCGAAGAGGAGCAAAAAGTGTATAAAGAACTGCTCGCCAAGGGCCTCGTACAGCCCACCGCCCTTGAGATTTTCACCTGCAATGTGGATGGTTCTGACCTCCGTCAGATCACCAATGTGGGCAAGGCCAACTGGGCACCTTTCATGCACCCATCCGGCAAGAAAATCCTGT
>JADLHE010000151.1 GCA_020848965.1 Saprospiraceae bacterium | reverse complement strand
CCAATAGGAAGGTTACCCGTAGATGCATCATCTTGCGAGGAAAAACTAACGGAGGTTCCTGAAATCGCAGAATACGTTCCAGTAGAGCCTGAAAACAAGTAAGTACTCGGCTGAGCAAATAAGCTAGAAGCCCAAAGCAAGCCAATCAAGCTCAGGGATAACCTTGTAAAATTTTTCATACTTGATGAATGAAATTGTGAAGAAAATGAGGTTCCAAAAAGATTCTTCGCCAAGTTTCTATGATTAGGCTTAGAGTCGGTGCCATTGGGAACTTGAACCCATTGGTCAGTGGCTGCAATGCCTGGCGAATCTTGCATTCGAGTAAAGTGTCTCTTCATACTAGCGGGAATATTGAGTGAACGAATTGTTTGATAGCGGAAGCCTATCCACCGAATGCCTGCACGGAAGTTCATTCCCTGCCCGGCACGGAAGAATAGACCAATTTATATTGTTAGTGATGTTGTCGATAAGTGCTAGAGTCGAGCCACGAGGCTCCTCGGTGAGATTCAAAACTGTGGAACCAATGTGAAATTTTGTTCATAAGCAGTTGGTTTATAGTGTGAAAAATACAAAAAGCCTTGTTCTTACCCAAAACGCATAGAAATCGTCGAAAATCACATCTTCTCGACATCATTTTGGGCACTTACGAATTCTATTCTTTTCAATTGTGCTTCAAGTTGCTAGCTGGCAACCCAATACACCAATAGCCATGCATTGCTACGTGCAGGATATGCAGAAAATCAAATGGAAATGGGGATTGGAAGCACAAAAGCTCAAAACTGGCAGGATATGCAATAATCGAATTTGACACTATCCTTACTTCCAACTGAATGAGACTTGCTTTGAATAAATTTACCTTTTTTCATAAAACACCAATCACTTCATTTGCTAGCTTATGCGGAAAAGGATTGGTGCTAACCTTTGATTTTTGACAGTAACGGCCAAATTCTTCGCCAACGCCTTCAATGTCTATGTCGCTAAAATCAAACAAAGGTTATTTTAACGTGGCAAATCTAATCATTGTGTCGTGAAAAAGTGTAATCATTCTGTTCAATATTTCACTTTTTGGGAAAGAAAAATTTCAGATCTACTTTACACAATAGGTTATTCTAGGTGAGTTTATTTTTTATTTCGATATAATTGCGGCTCATTTCCAACACCAACCAACAAAATCATATGAAATCTAAAATTACAACAAGCCTACTCAGAATTTTATTCCTCACACTGCTTTTGGGATGTTCCAAGGCAACGAGCCATTTTTTGTCGGCAAAATTGCCAAAATCCTCCCGTCAACTCGTAGTGGTAAGAAGCCCCAACGAGCAAAGCAGCCAAGCTAAACTCCAAAGATTGGAGAAACACAGAGCCAAATGGCAGCCTGTTGGCAATGAAATTAAGGTTAGCCTCGGCCGTTCGGGGCTTGCGCCAAGTGGGCAAAAAATGGCCTCCGCAAATCAAAAACCTAAACAAGAAGGGGACGGGAAATCGCCAGCAGGGCTTTTCTCCTTCGGAAGCGTTTTCGGCTACGCTCCTGCAACTGAGGCCGATTTCAAAATGCCTTACTCGCAGGCCGATGAGGCACTGGAATGCGTGGATGACAGCAATTCCAAGTTTTACAACCAACTGGTTGACAATAGGAAAGTTCCGAAAGATTGGGCCAGCAGCGAGTTCATGCACCGCAAAGACCACCAGTACCGATGGGGCATCTTCGTCAACCACAACACCTCCCCCACCCTTCCAATGGGCGGTTCTTGCATTTTCCTGCACATTTGGCGAGAGCCAAATTCCCCTACCTCCGGCTGTACGGCCATGAGCGAAGAAGAGCTTTTGGAGCTATTGCATTGGCTCGACCCCGAAAAGTCGCCGAGGCTTTTGCAAGTGCTCGAAGCCGATTACCCTACCTACCAAAAAATATACAAGTTGCCAGAACTCGCAAACCCAAAATTGTAAACCCGCATTTTCAAAAAACCCTTCGCCCATCTTCCGGGTTTTCGAAGAAATCGTAACCTGCTGAAATCGTATGCATAGTGGGCAACGAGATACTGCTTACAGCTTGGTTATTGAATTGCACCGCATAGCCAAATCGGAAATTGTCGAAGAGGAAAGTGGCCGAAGCGCCTAGCCTAGTTTGCCGGATGCCGTTGTCCACATCCGAAATGCCCACCATCCCACCTATTACATAGGCACCTTCAATGAAAACACTGAGGTGGAGGTCGGCGGATTGGGTGGTTAGTTTTTGAATGCCAGTCAAAATATTGGAAACCTCTTGCGATTGCCTGTTGAGCAGTATCGCAGGTTTGATGAAATACTCATCCGTGATTCTGAATACACTGCCTAGATGCACATTCACGGGCATGATGTCGCTCGTGATTGCTTCTTCGTCAGAACCGCTTTTCTCCCAAAACTTGGGCAACGAAATGCCAATGAAACTGCGTTGGTTGTGCCAAAGAACGCCCGCCCCTGTGCTCAGCGAGAAATAGCTGTTGGTGAGGTTGGAGGCGATGGACTCGTCTATATCTATATAGGTAACGCCAGCGGTTGCCCCAAACGATAGGTTGCCGCCGCCAAGCTGGAATATCCTTGAAAAAGCCGGACGAAATGCCAGTTCGTTGAAATAGGCTTGGTTGTGGAATTGCATCACCCCACCCCAGCCTAGGTTCTGATTGGCACCGCCCCGCCCATGTAAGCTAACCAATGCCGAGCGGCTTATCTGTTGCTTGGAAGAGAAACCACCATAGTAGAAAGCCTCAAAACTTGTCGCTTCAAGCCGCCCAGCATAGGCAGGGTTCAGCGGCAAGGCGTTGAATTGGTATTGCATCAATGAGCTGCGAAAAGCCTGGGTGATTTGCGCATTGGCCGAAAGGCCGATGCAAAGGAGCGAAATGGATAGCAAGAACTGTTTCATGCGGACAAAGTTAGGAACGTTTTTTTGTGCCCGGCCCGCTTGTTTTTCCCTGAAAGTTTTTCCTTTTTCGGTTATGGCATACCTTCACGCCAATTTTTAAAAGAACACTGAACAACATGTCAAAACAACTACATGGCAAAACGGCCCTCGTTACGGGTGGCTCTCGTGGAATCGGTGCAGCCATCGTGCGCCGATTTGTGGAGGAAGGCGCAAGCGTCGCCTTCACTTACTTGTCTTCTGCCGAAAAAGCAAATGCACTTGCCGCAGAACTGACCAACGCTTATGGTGTGACTGTGCAAGCCTATGCTTCCAATGCCGCCGATTTTGCGCAAGCGGAAACGCTGGTAAGCGATGTGCTGCGTGACTTTGGCAAAATTGATATTCTGGTGAACAATGCGGGCATCACCCGTGACAACCTCATGCTCCGTATGACGGAGGAGCAATGGGACGAGGTCCTCAATACCAACCTAAAGTCCATTTTCAACCTCACCAAGCACGCCTTGAAGCCAATGCTGAAGGCAAAATCTGGCTCCATCATCAATATGAGCAGTATCGTGGGTGTGACGGGCAATGCCGGACAGGCCAATTATGCAGCCTCCAAGGCAGGCATTTTTGGTTTCACGAAGTCTATTGCCAAAGAAGTCGGCTCTCGCAGCATCCGTTGCAACGCTATTGCACCGGGCTTCATAGAAACGGAAATGACGGAGGCACTGGACGAGAAGACAAAGGAGGCCTATTTTGCCAATATCCCGATGAAACGCTTTGGAAAAGGCGAAGAGGTGGCCAATGTTTGCGTCTTCTTGGGAGCCGATGCCTCATCGTATGTTTCAGGCCAGACCATCAGTGTTTGCGGCGCTTTGAACTGTTGATGAT
>JADLHE010000150.1 GCA_020848965.1 Saprospiraceae bacterium | reverse complement strand
TCCTATACTTCGTATTGATAACTTGACCGCTTTCATCGGTGCAAAAGCCGACAAGTCGCAGGGTCGTTGGGCCTACCGATTCAAATCGCTCATGGGTGGAAGTCAAGATGCCAATGGCACCGCCTTTTCCAAGGATATGGTACTCTTTCTGAGGCCCATCTGGCACATAACCTTCGAACTGTTCGGTGGCATAACGATTGCCAAAGGCAGCCACAATTTGGTCGCCGGGGAAAATATAGGTGTTCGTGCCGTTCACCCCTTGAATGGAATCGTGCTTGCCAATTTCCAAAACCTTGAACACTGCCAAATCGCCCGCCTTGGGTTGGTAGGTGTTGCGGATGGATTTGTCCAGGTTGTACTTTTCAACCCCTTGGGCGATGATTGTTTTTTTCAGTGGACTTTTGCTTGCCATTGGATTCAAGATTTAGATGGTAGGTGAAAGAAAGGCCCAAAAACGTGTAATCATTGAAGGGATACTTGATTTTAGAGCCGTTTTTGCTAGGTATGTTGAGGTCACGATTTTCAAAAAATGGTGTGTTGAATTCCTTGTTCCAACCATAGTATAGGGTCATGTCCCAATGCTTGGTTGGCTGGAAAACAAAGCCGCCAAGCAGTCGGAAGCGGTGGAAATCATTCGGCGCTTGTTTTGCCAAGGTTTCCCCGTCGTTCCCGTAGTAGGTCAGTGGTGCTCCACCATAATAATAGTAAAGCATCCCCTTGATGAAGGGGCGGGCTTTCATCGGTAGGTTCTTTATCTTTGGAGAATACGAGGCGGAATAAACGCCCCGGATTTGATGCTTTTTTTGACTTGGTGTAAAGTATTCAACCTCGATGGATTGCTTGAGCGGAATATTGAAGGTGTTCTTCAATTGAATACCAGCGGAAAATTTGTGGTAGATGTCAAAACCACTGTCGAAGCGGAAAAAATAGCGTTCGGCACCTGCAAGTAAATAGGTGTTTTTGCGAAGTTTATACGTCAATCCAAATGACAACTGGGAGAATTGCAGTTGGTATGGATTGAAATCCATGCAGCTCAATTGGCTTACTTCCAAGGTCAGGTTCTTGCTTGCCTTTAACTCAATTCCTACGCTAAGCCAGTTTTTAAAGCCAGTTGGGAGGTCTTGAGAGCTAGCAGTTTTGCTCAGCATTAAAAGGCAATAGAATAGGATTGTCTTTTTCATTAAACAGTGGGTTTAAACATGTTGGTCTTGATGAAATCAATAGAAATGCCATGTGAAACTTGACGTTTCACTATCTTGGTTTGTGTTCCTATTGATTTTTAATTTTTTGTTCTTTCTTGGGTCAAATGTATGTCAGTACATGCAAGCACTTCAAATTTAGTTCTCCGAATAGGAATCCGATGACGCTGAAACGGGAATTACGCACACTGAACAGGTATTGCTTCTGCTGGACAGGAAGGACGGCATTAGTGGAGATTCACTTGAATAAGCTTGCTTTGTACTGCTGTATCAAATAAAAATTTCATCTTTGCTAGAACAATCCTACTGATGATTCATGGTCCAATTTGACTGGAGCCCAAAAATTCAAGCCGCCGTTTTCAAGAAATGGCAAGCCACCAATGGTAAAGGTGTCAAAATCGCTGTGCTGGACACAGGGCTTGACCTTGCGCATCCGGCTTTGTCACAACTTGGCCAACCTGGCCACAAGCTGAATGCTGCCGCCGTAGGATTCGACCCGGCCAATCCGCATTTGTTTGGAAACGG
Organism: Saprospiraceae bacterium; assembly: GCA_020848965.1. Taxonomy (GTDB): domain Bacteria; phylum Bacteroidota; class Bacteroidia; order Chitinophagales; family Saprospiraceae; genus UBA6168. The sequence goes on along the minus strand of JADLHE010000150.1, from coordinate 6,606 downwards.
GGACGTTGCAGACGCACACCGCAAAAAAGGGCATGGCACCCAATGCACCAGCCTGCTCTCGGCTAGGCCCACGGCAACGGATGCACTATCTGGCATTGCGCCAGCAGCCGAAGTTTTCATTATTAAAGTGAACACGGTTGACCACAAGTTCTTTCGCATCAAGGATTTGCTGAGGGGACTGGAAGCTGCTGCCAATTTGAAGGTGGACATCATATTGGTTAGCATCGCCTACCCACCCGAAGACCTTGCAGCGGAAGGCATTTCCACAGCGGAGGTGGATAGGGTTTTTGGCTTGGTGGAGCAATCGGGAGCGGTGCTTTTTTCAGCCCTTCCCAACAAGAAAGACCAAGATTCTTGGCTGGGCATTGCTGCAAAAAGTTTTCCCGGTCAAAGGCCAAATTCAATTAATGTTGGCGCAGTGTCACAAGCTATGCTCAATGGCCGTTTGGCCGAAATTGACGCCGAGGCTGGCGTCCATTTCTTGGTTTCAAATGCCAAAGGGGTGCTTTGCAAAATAAGTGGTGAATACGTCGAGGAGCCGATTTCAAGCAGCTATGCTACTTACCTAGTTGGCGGCATTGCGGCATTGTGTTTGGCTTCGCAAAAACAACGCACTACTGAAAATGGTGGTGTTTTTACTGCAAACGATTTGATAAAGAAAATGGGGCAAAAATTCACCCAACTCGTGAATGCCCCCGTTTTAGACCCTAATACCCCCGTTTTTTTCAAAAAATCCATTGAAAACGCCTGATTTTTAATTTTTAAACTCCCTCATTATGATTCGTAGTGCTTTAAAATTATTGGCCATCTTGGTTGTTGGCATCTTGATTTACAATCTATTCCTCGGCACCGATGAAGAAAAGCAAGGTGCAAAAAAGATTGTCGGTGAAATGAAGGACGTGGGCGTGGCCGTGAAGGATTTGCTCAAGACCGAAAAGGAGAAATTCGACAAAGGCAAGTACGACAAAGCCATTGACAAAATAGGTGGCGTGCTCTCCAACCTAAAGCGCAATGCCAACGACTTCGATGAACGGTATGTGAAGCGCATCGAGGAATTGGAGCGCAAGCGCAAAGCCCTCAAAGAAGAATTGGATGCGGTGAGCAATACCTCCGGCACTGGCGGCGAAACTTCAGAAACCAAGGCCATCAAACAGGATTCAAAAGAGTTGATGCAAGAATTGGAAACTTTGATGAAGGATATGGAAGCCGAACAATAGTTGATGGCGAGGTACTAAGCATAGCGCTGAGTACGCAACTGTTGCTGAAAAACTGTCCGACAATTAACTGCAAACTGTTTTCTATTTTTGCGCCTTTATTTTGATAGCTATTGATGAAAAAGCCACCCGTTCACAAACCGAATTACTTCTATACCATCGTGAGTGTCACCTTGGTGCTGTTCTTGCTGGGGCTTTTTGGCCTATTGGTCGTGCAAGGCCAGCAGATGATAAAGATGATTCGTGAGCAGGTGGATGTCATCGTGGAGCTTAAAGAAGAATCCACGCCCGACCAGCTCGATTCCTTGAAAACATATTTGAACCAGAGCGCTTATAGTAAACCGAACTCAACGGAGTTCATCAACAAGGAGCAAGGAGCGGCGCTGATGCAGAAGGAATTTGGTCAAGATTTCGGTAAATTGGACATGGCCAACCCTTTATACGATGTGCTGGTTTTCCACGTCAAATCAGACTGGATGCAGACGGATAGCATGAGTTTGGTGCGGGAGGATTTGAAAACCCTGCCCTACGTAAATGATGTCTTTTATCAAGAAAGCGTGACAGAATCCATTGCCCAAAACCTCAACAAAATCAGTGTTTGGGTGCTGGGCTTGGGGTTGTTCTTCATCATCGTGGCCATCGCCTTGATTTTGAACACGGTCAGGTTGGCATTGTACGCCAATCGTTTTTTGATAAAAAACATGGAATTGGTTGGGGCATCTTGGGGCTTTATCAGCAGGCCCTATTTGAGCCGTAGTTTTTGGCAAGGCTTGCTGTGCAGCTTGCTGGCAATTACTGGGCTTACTTCCTTGCTGTATTTTGTGTTCCAAAATGTGCCAGACATACAGTCAGCCATCAACTTGACGGGCGTGGCCATCGTGTTCGGCGTCATTTTGATACTTGGGTTCACCATCATGGTTTTCAGCACCTATTACGTCGTGAAAAAATACCTGCGCATGCGGGTGGACGATATGTACTGATGAATCCAAATGCACAAATTGCACTGCATGAAATTCGGAATTCCAAAGTTTTAAACTGAAATATGAACTTCTTTGCCCAATCTGTTTATTGGGTTTAAAAACATAAAAAATGAGTACCAAGAAAAAAGTAGTTGTAGCCACCACGCCAAAGCCAACGCCAACGGCACAGCGTGCCAAGGCCACCAGTTTTGCACCAAAAAACACCGTGCTGATTTTTGGCAAATCGAATTACCTCCTCATGATGGTGGGCCTTGCACTGATAGCATTTGGCCTTGTGCTGATGAGTGGCGGCCACATGCCCGACCCCAACACCTGGGACGAAAGCCTGATTTACAGCCGCCGCCGCACCGTGATAGCACCGCTCATCGTGCTGATAGGGCTTGTGGTTGAAATCGTTGCGATTTTCAAAAATCCAGGCTTGGAGGAAACGGTTGCAGTGGAAGAAACAGTGGCTTAGAACACGGGCAGTTGAGTTTGGTATATTTTTATATATATCAATGAGCTAGCCATAATTTCTAATGGCTTCGAAGTCACAAGGCTTGGTGGTTGGTTCAATTGACCATCAAGCCGAATAGTTCAAAATATAATTGAATGGAAGACCCTTTGCCTAGTCGAAGGTTGGTGGACGGAGCGACCTTATTGGTGGATAAGCCGCAAGGTTGGACATCCTTCGATGTTGTCAACAAAATCCGTATCAGTCTCCGCCACAGCCTTGGTTTGAAAAACATCAAAGTTGGTCATGCGGGCACGCTTGACCCAATGGCTACTGGCCTGCTCATTATTTGCACAGGCAAGAACACAAAAAAACTATCGGAGTACCAAGGTCAATCCAAAGAATATGTAGGGACGATAACTTTGGGTGCAACCACGCCCAGCTACGATGCCGAATCGGAGCCGGATGCTTATTTCCCTGTTGAACATATTACGCAGGAGGCTATCGAAGCTGCCCGCCTTTCATTCATGGGGGATTTGGAGCAATTGCCGCCCATGTTCTCCGCCATAAAAGTGGATGGCCAGCCGCTTTATAAGAAAGCCCGCCAGGGGATTATGGTGGAGGTTGCGCCAAGGCCAGTTACCATCTATGAATTCGACATTCATCGGGTGGAGATGCCCTTGGTGGATTTTCGGGTGAAATGCAGTAAAGGCACCTATATTCGTTCACTAGCTTTTGATTTTGGTAAAAAACTGGAAAGTGGTGGGTATCTCACTGCATTGCGGCGCACCAAAATAGGCGAGTTCAGTGTCGAAAATGCATGGAAAATAGACGCCTTGGTCGAGCATATTGCCAACCTAACGCCCGAAACAGGCCAATGATATTGCCAATTTGAAAGACGCTTACCTGACATTGGCAACCCATTCTACCGGATAATTTAGAGACCTGGGCAGCAAATTTTTTGCCTATGCCTACCCAATTCGTTCTGAATCGGAAGCACAAGTCCATTTGGAGGCTTTGAAAAAAGAGCATCCCAAAGCTCGCCACCATTGTTACGCCTACCGCTTGGGTTTGGACAAAAATAATTTTAGGGCCAATGACGATGGTGAGCCAAGTGGTACGGCTGGCAAACCTATACTTGGACAAATTGACAGCTTTGGTTTGACCAATGTGTTTGTGGTCGTGGTTCGGTATTTTGGGGGAACCTTGCTCGGTACTTCGGGCCTCATCAATGCCTACCGATTGAGCACCCAAGACGCTTTGCAAAAAGCCGCTATCGTCGAGAAAATCATAGAAGATACCTTCAGGCTTACTTTCTCTTATGCCATCATGCCCGATGTGATGAATGCAGTTAAGAAGCTGGAAATCAATGTTTTAAAGCAAGTGTTTGAAGATGAGGCAAGGCTTGAAATTGCAATCAGGAAAGGTGAAGTTGAGAGGCTTATGGTTTTGCTCAAAGCCCATATTGCCAAAGTTTCAGTAGAAGAAGCGGAGTTGATAAAGTCCATTTCTGGATTGGAAATTGAATTGCTTTAAGTAGTTGGTCAAGGTTCTGTTTATTCAAACATCGTTTGTGTAATATTTTGAGAAAGATGCTTGTTTTGAATTATTGTTCTAAATTTCGCTTTGATGTTTCTTTTTGGTTTTTAACTTTGCCAATGTGATGGAAAAGAGAGGGTGATAACCATCGAATACACACTAAATCTTACCAGATGGAAAATAGGCAGCGAGTCCGGGATGAGCGTTCGCTGTTCGAAATTTCTGCTTTCAACTGCTCCTTTTTAGGCTTTTTAATGTAAACCTATTGCCTTATGTCAAAGCGATTGGCACTGATTCCGATAGGCTTGTTTGTAGTTTGGTGCGTGGTGTGCCAGCAATGGTATGTATGCCACATAAAGCAGGCTTGTGGGGCCACCCCCGTATTGCCACCCCCGGTGCAAATAGATACGGCAGTTGATACCCGCCCGATTGTATTTGCTTGGTCAGCGGAAGAACCCGAAACCCGCCCATCTTGGGGGGCTTTTCGTGATTCAATCCTGAACGCTTTAGGGGATGGCAAACTCCTCGAAATTACTGGACTTTATGCCGAGGAAGAAAAGACACCAACTGGTTTTGCCAATATGGGCTTGGCTAGGTCTTCAATGGTAAAGTCGCTGCTGCTTGAGCAAGCCAAAACCTTAAACCCTGAGCTAATCACGGTCACATCGAGGGTGGTGGATAGTGGCAATTTATCCAAAACGAAGAAATTTGTTGCTGCCAGTTTTGCCATCAAGGACCAACCCAAAGACGACGTAGTGGAAATTGTGGAGGTTGATAATACCATTACGATTTTGTTCCCCTATGCCAAATCCACGAAAGAACCCGACCCAAGGGTGGACGAGTACCTAGAAAAACTGGCTACCAGATTGGCAAAAACCGATGAGACAGTCGTCATCACTGGCCATACCGATGGTGCAGGCACAGTTGCTTACAACCAAGAACTTGGCTTGGCAAGGGCAAAGCATATCCAAGATATTTTGATTTCAAAAGGGATTTCCAAGGGGCGCCTCTCCATTGAATCGAAAGGCGAACTGATGCCCGTTGCCGACAATAGCACAGAAGAAGGCAGCCGACTCAATCGCCGGGCAGTATTGGTGCTTCATAAAAAAGAATCAACATAAGGTTTTGATTGTCAAATGTTTAGGTTTTTCTTTTGCTTCAACCATAAAATCGTAAACCATGTTTGAAAATACATTCCAAGGTCCAGGCACAGCTTCCTATGCTAGCCACACCTTTGAGATTCTGCTGATGCTGTTGGTGGCATTTCTGCTCGGTTTGTTGCTTGGGTACATCCTATGGAGCAAATGGAAATTACTATATCAGGAGTTGAATGCGGAGCATGACCGCATGAAGGCTATTTTGTTAGATTTGGAAAAAGAGCATATCAGTACAAAATACCAATTGGAGGAGAGTGAAAAGGAAATTTCAAAACTTCGCCTGAAAGTTATGTCTTTGGAAGGTGACATCTCAGGCTTGAAGTTCCGCTTGGAAAAGTGCGAAACTGACTTGGCAATGAAGAAACCACCAGAAGTTTAATTCGAAAACTGGTCTTGTGAACCAAATGAATTCAGGAGGCAGCTGTCGTATTCGGCAACTGCCTTTTTAGTTTAGGTCTAAAATGCCTTCAGGCAAGCGCAAGGTAACTTTCTTGTTTTTTTCATCAATACTGACCAATAAGGAGGCGTGTAACGGGAGGTAGGTCTCTTTCTCTTGGTAGTTCACAACGGCCAAATATTGCTGGGGGAGGACTTCAACGGAAAGGATTTCGCCAATTAAGCCTTCTTTTTCATCGTAAATTTCATAGCCTGCCAACTGCTCGAATGTAACAACGCCCGCCTCTTCCTTGAAAATTTTCACATCTTGTTCCCGCAAGAAAATTTCTTTTGAAGTCAAGTGCTTGGCCTCGGTCGGGGAGTCCACGTCCTCGATTTTTAAGAGAATATCGCCTGCATCCCGTAAGTTTTCTACGAAAAAGGGTAGGGGTTTGCCCTGTACATTCATGAACAACACATCTGCGTTCACAAAATCCTCAAAGTATTCATCTTTGACGGTGATTTTCAGTTCGCCTTGTGCGCCGTGCGTTTTTTTGGTAAAACCTACCGAAACAAGTTTGTCTGCCATCAATTATAGTTGGTAATGGTTTGTTTCAAAATAAAGCCTTTTTCGGCTTTTTCCTCCCAAGATTGACCCACACAATTCTCCAAACATTGCGTGTCCAAAATCCAAAGCTCTCGGTAAACCAATCCAATACCCTTGGCATAGGTGGACATTGAGCGCCGCAATTCAATCAGGTTCTCGGAATCAGATTCTTCAACCGTGGCAGTCTCGTCAAATTGGAGGGCACCGAAACTGGCTGCTTCCCCTGCCTGTAAAATCCGGTAATCCCAGCCTTTGAACATTTCGATGGATTCTCCGGCAACAGTGACGATAAGGCTATTGT
>JADLHE010000149.1 GCA_020848965.1 Saprospiraceae bacterium | reverse complement strand
CCAATTTTTTCAACCGCTTTTTAATTGGTTTTGAAAAAATATTGCACCGTTTCATCGAGTGGTATGGCAGGCAACTGGATTGGGTGCTGAATCATAAATCGGTTTTTACGGGCATCGTACTCGCACTTTTTGCCATGACGCTGGGCGTGATGAAACAGGGCATCATCGGCAAGGAGTTGATTTCGACGGGCGACCAGGGAAAATTCCGCTTTGCCTTGGAGTTTGATAAAAGCACTTCCATTCAACGCAATGATGCCGTTTCAAGGGAGGTTGAAAAGCATGTTTTGGCACAAGCAGCGGTAAAAACCCTTTTCAGCAATGTCGGCGGGCCGAGCACGGGCATCGGCAGTTTGGGCGTGGGTGTACCCTATAAAACGGAATTCACGGTGCAATTGAAGGGTAAAAAAGAACTGCAAAATTTGAGAACGGAAGACTTCATGTTGCGCCTCCGCAATGGCTTGCAAAAACAATATCCAAACATCCGTTTTTCAATGGCGACATTGGGCTTGGTGCCCCGTTCTGCCCCTGTGGAGATGACGTTGAGCGGCAGCGATTTGAAGCAGGTCATGGAGACTGGCAAGATGCTCAAAGAAGTTGTACAAGGCATCCCCGGCGCCGATAACGTGCAATTGTCAGTAGAGGAAGGCAGCCCCGAATACCAGGTTTTGCCGGACAAAGACCGGATGCAACGCTTGGGCTTGAACACCGCATACACTGGGCAAAACCTCCGAATCGCATTTACGGGAAACGACGATGCCAGCCTCACGGAGAACGGCACAGAGTACCCTATCAGAATATGGCTGGCAGATTTTGACCGCCAAAATTATGAGGACGTGAGCCGCCTGAACATCCTAAATCCAATGGGCATGCCCGTGCAGGTGGTGCAATTTGCCAAAGTCGCAAAGGACCGTACGCCCTCACTTTTGGAACGCAAAGACCGACAGCCCGCCGTCACGCTCACTGCCGATGCTTTGGGCAGACCTTCGGGTACGGTGGCGGACGACGTGGTGGCTTACCTCAAAGAAAACCCTGTGCCCGAAGGCATTAGCCTCACTTGGGGAAGCGACATCAAAAGGCAGAACGACAGTTTTGGGGCATTGGGGAGCGTGCTGGCGATTTCGTTTTTGTTGATATACCTGATTATGGTCGCTTTGTACGATAGTTTTGTGTATCCTTTTGTTGCGCTGTTTTCGATACCCGTGGCGGCAATCGGTGCGTTTTTGGCGCTGAACCTATCCCTCAATAATTTAAGCCTGTTCGCCCTTTTGGGCCTGATAATGCTCATGGGCTTGGTGACGAAAAACGCCATCTTGATTGTGGATTTCACCAACCAACTCAAAGCCGAAGGCTTGCATTATCGTGCAGCATTGATACAAGCTGGCAAAGAGCGGATGCGCCCGATTTTGATGACCACTTTGGCTATGGCCATCGGTATGTTGCCGATTGCACTTGCAAAGGGCACCGCCAGCGAATGGAAAAACGGCTTGGCTTGGGTCATCATCGGCGGGCTGCTTTCCTCGCTGATATTGACGGTGTATTTGGTGCCGATGATGTATTATTTGGTGGACAGGGTGAAGGAGCGGTTTGGTGGAAGGGCATGACGAATGGGGAGAAGTACACCACAAAACTGGTTCTTTCCACTTTCGTTTATCGCATGTTAGCCCTTGTCAAGAAGCAGGGAATCCCCACCGCCATCAACCCACTGAACAGCAGCAAGGGCATCAGCGCACTCCCCCACCCCATTCCGCTGGCGCCCAGCAGCGCCTCGGTTGCCAAGAAGCCAATCAGGAACAATGCGCTGCCAATTTTGGTGGCTTTCCGCAGTTCGAGCCATTTCAGTTCAAAAAACAAGGCGATAAAAAAGCAGGTGATGACCCCCAACAGGCAGAGGTGCAGGTAGCCGATGATGAGGTTCCGGTTGGAAAATGCTACGGCTTGGATGGGTGGGAAAACGGATAGAAACTGGAGGATATACTTCAAAAAAAGCGAGCCAGCAGCAAACCAAAGGAAGGCTTGCACCCATTTGTTTTTCGTTGAAAACCAGGACTTTGTACTGCCATCTATCGTTCGGTAAAAAGCCCAAAGGCCCAGTATCTGCAACAGCGCCGCCATTGCCGCAGGCACCCAAACTACTTGGCCAAAGCTCATTCCCAGGAGTGAAAGCAAGTATGCAGGTATGACTGCGATGGTGAACAAAGCATAAAACCGCTTTGCCTTTTTGGCATCAAAGTTCACGCCGTCCATCTCCAGCCATTTGAAAAAAAGCCCCAGTGCCACGAACTGGAACCAGCCGTTGTACTGGAAGTGCAGGAAGAAATAGACCGCCGATTGGTACGCCTCGCTACCGCCCATTCCCTTGGCCGAGAGCGCCCCAATGGCAAAAGGGGCAAGGGAAGAGAGCAGTCCCAACCTCAGCCCTGCTTTCACCCAACGCAAGGAAATGGAGGCTGGCAGTTGCCGGGCGTCCTTAAAAAACCGGAAGATGAAACAGTAATTGAGCAATTGGAACATCGTGGAGAATACAATGGAGTACAGCCCGTAGCCCTGCATGGCGAAGGAGACCAGCACCCCGACGATGACCACGACGGTCAGCTTGAATTGGGGGGCGTATTTTCCTGATTGGATTTGTTCTTTTGATAAAAAAAGGTTGGCCAATAAGAGCATCATGGCCGTATAGACCCAGCCCTGAAAAGCGGTGTGCGAGTGGGCATGGAGCAGGTGGTCATAAGCCAAAGGGAGGTGCAGGAAGGGGGAAAGCCGCATCAAAGTACCTACCAGTGCAATGACCAGCAAAAACAGCAGGCTTATTTTGCTCCAAGTTCCGTTCATGCGTTGGTTCGATGGCTTGGCAACAGTTTTTGGAGTTTTAGCAGACCTTCCCGTTGAGCATCCCGTCAATCGAACAGGTCGAGAGTGTAGTTTTCAATCCTTCCCGGCTCCCATAAAAATGGTGGTGCAACGGGCACGGGTGCTCGCTCGAACAAGTCGGCATCCCCAAGATGCAGCTCGTCAGCGCCCCCTTTCCATCTATACATTCCACAATATCCAATAAGGAAACATGGGCATTAGCCTCACCGAGGTAGAAGCCCCCGTTCGGGCCTTTCACGCTACTGATAAGGTTGTGTTTTGAAAGCTGCTGCAAAATCTTGGCGAGGAACTGTTGCGGCACTTGCAGCGCATCGGCGATTTCCTTTACACCCATGTTCTTAGTATGGGCCTTTTGTCCTGTCATATAAATTACTGCCCGAATGGCATACTGGCAACTCTTTGTGAACATAGCTCAATGATTGAATGAACACCGCCCGGACAGTCTGCTTCCGAATCTGGTGGCCGCAAACTTCGCAAATTAGGATAAAAATACCTTTTTTTTTCGACTGATAAATATCAGCAACCACCCTGATAATCCTCATCTGTCAATCAACGCAGTCAGGCAATCTTTGCCGCATCTAATAAAGGATAAAAACATCCGAAATTCATTTTAAAAATTCGCAACCAATCAAAATGAGCTAATCATGAAGAATTCAGTGTTAAACCTACTCACGATTATCGTCCTCCTTGCGGCCTTTGGCTGCTCTTCCGACAAACCAGAAGCAGCCGCCACAGGTGATTCTTCCGTAAAGCCAAAATCAATGGTGGCCGAAGAGCCAGACCCGATGACCAACAAAGGTGTTGGCCCTATTACCTCCATAGAACTCGGTGCAAGCGTTGACCAAGCCTTGGCCGACAAGGGAAAGGCCATTTACGAAGCAAAATGTACCGCCTGCCATAAGCCCACCGAGAAGTTCATCGGCCCAGCGCCTAAGGGCATCCTTGACCGCCGCTCGCCAGAATGGGTCATGAACATGATTCTCGCACCTGAGAAAATGGTGAAGGAAGACCCCATCGCCAAAAAGCTGCTCATGGAGTTCAACGGCTCGCCAATGGCCAACCAGAACCTCACGCAGGACGAGGCACGGCAGGTGCTGGAGTATTTCAGGACGCTGTAAAAAGTGATTAGTGATTGGTGAACTGTGATTAGTCCCCACCCCCATAATCATTGTTCACCAATCACTACTTGTTAGTCATCACCAACAATCTTCTTCATTTGAAAATCAATTCTTGATATGAAAAAACAATCAAACCAGCTTTCAAACTTATTGCTTGCAGCAATGGTGGCCCTCGTGCTCGTGCTGTCGAGCTGTGGCAAAGCCAACCAGGGGCCCACTTCGGGTGCATTGAGTGGCAATGCCGCCTCCAAAGTCTATGTGGCCCCCGGCCAATACGACGAATTTTATGCCTTTATGTCCGGTGGTTTCAGCGGGCAAATTGCGGCCTACGGTCTCCCCTCCGGCAGGTTGCTGAAGGTCATCCCCGTCTTCTCCGTTGACCCGGAAAAAGGTTACGGTTTCAACGAAGAAACCAAGCCGCTGTTGAACACTTCGCATGGCTTTATCCCTTGGGACGACGCCCACCACCCGGCTCTTTCGCAGACAAACGGCGAGACGGATGGTCGCTGGATTTTCATCAACGGCAACAATACGCCAAGGCTTGCCCGTATTGACTTGTCCACTTTTGAGACCGCCGAAATCCTCGAAATACCGAACTCCGGCGGCAATCACTCCTCACCCTATTTAACACAAAACACTGAATACGTAGTAGCAGGCACCCGTTTTAGCGTGCCTATTCCGCAGAAGGACGTGGCCATTTCGAGCTATGCCGAGAATTTTAAAGGAGCGCTTTCCTTCGTAAAAGTAGAGCCGACCACGGGCCGCATGAACATCGAATTCCAAGTGCTGATGCCCGGCCTCAATTTCGACTTGGCGAGCAGTGGCAAAGGCCCGTCGCATGGCTGGACCTTTTTTACTAGCTACAATTCCGAGATGAAAAACTCGCTGCTGGAGGTGAACGCTTCGCAAAACGACAAGGACTTCGTGGCCGCCGTCAACTGGAAAAAAGCCGAAGAGTACCTGAAAGCGGGCAAGGCAAAGGATTTCCCCGCAAACTATATGCACAACGTATATAGCGACGAAACGCACACGGCCACTTCCACGGCCATGAAATCGGTGAAAGTGCTGATACCGAGCGAATGTCCCGGCCTTGTTTACCTGCTCCCAACGCCCAAGTCGCCGCACGGCGTGGACGTTGACCCAACGGGCGAGTACATCGTTTGCTCCGGCAAGCTTTCCGCCGACATCACGGCCCACTCGTTCCCCAAAATGCTGAAAGCCATTGAGGACAAAGCGTTTGACGGCGATATAAGTGGCGTTCCTATTATCAAGTTCGAGTCAGTGCTCGGCGGAACGGTGAAAGAACCTGGCCTCGGCCCGCTCCACACCGAATTCGATGGCAAGGGCAATGCCTACACGAGCTTCTTCATCTCTTCTGAAATCGTGAAATGGAAGGTCGGCACATGGGAAGTCATTGACCGTCAACCAACATATTACTCCATCGGCCACCTGATGGTGCCTGGCGGCAACTCCATGAAGCCAGAGGGCAAATACGTGGTTGCCCTGAACAAAATCACCAAGGACCGCTACCTGCCCACGGGGCCTGAGCTGACCCAAAGTGCCCAGCTATATGCCATTGATGGCGATAAAATGGAGCTGTTGCTCGACTTCCCGACCATCGGTGAACCGCACTATGCGCAGGGCATTTCGGCGGAAAAGATTAAACCGAAATCGAAGCAGTTCTTTAAATTGAGCGAGAACAAGCACCCTTATGTGACGCCGACCGAAAAAGACGCCAAAGTGGTGCGGGAAGGCAATAACGTACACGTGTATATGACCATGATTCGCAGCCACTTTATGCCGGATAATATTGAAGGATTTAAAGTGGGTGACAAGGTTTATTTCCACGTCACCAACTTGGAGCAAGACTTCGACGTACCACACGGTTTTGCGGTCATGGGCGCTACCAATGCCGAGCTGCTCATTATGCCCGGCCAGACGGAAACGCTCGTTTGGGAACCCAAAAAGGAAGGCGTTTTCCCGCTCTATTGCACCGACTTCTGCTCGGCACTGCACCAAGAAATGCAGGGCTACGCAAGGGTTTCGCCCGCAGGCTCCGCTACTGCCCTGAAGTGGTGGTTGGGTGATGAGAAACCAGTGCAGTAATTTCATAATGATGGATGATAAATGATGAATGATGAATAACGGGACACCGCTCATTATTTATCATTTATCACCCATCATTTATCATTTTAGACATGAAAGCTTTACCAAAAATCCTTTTTTTCATCGCCGCTGCCATGCTGCTCACGTTGTTTGTGTTCCCGATGTGGCAGATAACGCTGATTGCTCCGCAATATCCGACCGGTGTGACGATGTATATTTGGATAAATAAAATAACGGGCAGTGAGGAAGGGACGCTCCAAAACATCAATATACTGAACCATTATGTGGGCATGAAATATATTGAACCGGAGGCTATTCCAGAATTAAAATACTTCCCAATTGTGGTGCTCAGCATGGCATTATTGGGCATGGCATTGGCCTTCACTGGCCGCTGGAAATGGTGGATGGCATGGCTGGCATTGGGCATAATCGGCTGTGGGTTAGGGCTTTACGACTTTTACCTCTGGGAATATGATTACGGTCATAACCTTAGCCCAACTGCCCCCATTAAAATACCAGGCATGGCTTATCAGCCGCCATTAATAGGCAATAAAGTATTGCTTAATTTCTTGGCTAAATCATGGCCATATATTGGTGGTTGGTTTATTGGCGGAACTTTTATTCTTGGTACTGTCGCAATATGGCTTCAAAAAAGAAATACATCAATCGCATGAAAAACTGGTTATTAATCCCCTTGGTTTTCGGGCTATTTGCGGCCTGCACACCCACCGCTGAACCCGTCGCCTTTGGCGAAGATATGTGCGCCCACTGCAAAATGACCATCGTGGACGAGCCTTTCGCAGCCGAGGCAGTCAGCCAAAAAGGCAAGGTCTATAAGTTCGACGCCATCGAGTGCATGGTCGAGTTTCTGAAGATAAAACAGTCCGATGAAATGGCGCTGATGCTCGTCCGTGATTACGAAAACCCCAAGGATTGGCAGGATGCCACTCAATGCAACTACCTGATTTCCAAGGACTTGCCCAGCCCGATGGGCGCTGGCCTCTCCGCCTGGCTTTCCAAGGAAAACGCCGAAGCCATGAAGGCTGAAAAAGGCGGTGAAGTTTATGATTGGGCAAACTTGCAAGCGCAATTCAAATAGCTATGAAGTATGGGGTTATACGACGCCTCCCATACCTCCATACCTCATACCTTCATACCTCAACATACATGTTTAGATGGATTTTTATAAGCACCTTAATGCTTGCAGGGCAGGCGGTTTTATCGGCGAACACCCTCCGAGTTTGCAAGTCCTGCCCTGTTTCTTCCATAAAAGCGGCTATTCAGCAAGCGAGACCTTGCGACACGGTCTTCGTTGAAACGGGCATTTACAAAGAAGGTAATATCCTGATAGACAAGGAGTTGACACTTATTGGCCGTGGCCAGCCCGTGTTGGATGGTGAGGGCAAGACTGAGATTGTCACCATTGCCGCCAATCATGTGCATTTCGAGGGCTTCGTGCTGCGCAACGTGGGCACCAGCTACTCCGAAGACCGTGCGGGCATCCGATTGAAGGAGGTCAGCGACTTTTACGTGAAGGGCAATCGGGTGGAAAACGCCTTTTTTGGCATCTATTTGCAGAAGTCGAAAAATGGCGTGATTGACGGAAATGAAGTCATCGGTGAAGCCAAGGACGAGGTCAGCAGTGGCAATGCCATCCACCTCTGGTACTGCGATAACATATTGATTATCAACAACAAAACCATTGGCCACCGGGACGGCATTTACTTGGAATTCGTCAATTTCAGCACGGTGCAGGGCAATTACAGCGAGCGCAACGTGCGTTATGGACTGCATTTCATGTTCTCCAACGACGATGTTTACCGGGGCAATACCTTCCATGACAATGGCGCTGGCGTGGCCGTCATGTACTCGCACCGCATCGGAATGTTCAGCAACCATTTCGAGAAAAACTGGGGCCCAGCAGCTTATGGGCTTTTATTGAAAGAAATCCACGACGGGCAAATCGAAGGCAACACTTTTCAGGAAAACACGGTGGGCATCTTTGCCGAAACGAGCAACCGTATTGTTTATACCAAAAACCAATTTATTCAAAACGGTTGGGCGCTGAAAATCTCTGGCGGCTGCCAAACGAATAACCTGACCCAGAATAATTTCATCGGCAATAGCTTCGATTTGGCGGTTCATAGTGCTGGAACGGATAATAAATTTGATGGCAATTTCTGGAGCGATTATGCGGGTTATGATTTGGATAAAAACGGCATCGGCGACGTGCCGCACCGTCCCATGAAATTGTTCAGTTTTGTGGTGAGCAAAACGCCGGAAAGCTTGGTATTACTGCGAAGTTTATTCGTGGATATTCTTAATTTTTCGGAGAAAGTAAGCCCCATTTTTACACCGGAAAATGTGGTGGATAATGCGCCTTTGATGAAAGTTGTTGAGCCTGATAGGTAGGTTTTGCTTCGCAAAATAGGTTTCTTTTTTTGACGCAGAAAGACGCAGATTTTTTATGATTTATTATGCTTGCTTTTTGCGAAGCAAAAAGCGGAACATCAATATCTAAATACGTTTTGCGAAGCAAAATTTAAACATAACCTATCATAATAAATCAGCGTCCCTCTGCGTCAAAAAACATCATTTTGCGAAGCAAAAACCCAACACACCTCGAATCATTAACAATGATAACGATACACCACCTCCACAAATCCTTCGGCAAAAACCACGTCCTGAACGGCGTTGACCTCAGCTTCGACCAGCCGGGTATCACCGCCGTGTTGGGGCCGAACGGTTCTGGCAAAACGACCATCATCAAGTCCATCCTTGGTATGGTTTTGCCCGATGAGGGCATCATAAAAGTACAAAATGAGGACATTAAAGGGCGCTGGCGCTACCGCAACCAAATAGCCTACCTGCCGCAAATCGCCCGCTTCCCCGAAAACCTGACGGTGGCGGAACTGCTGCGAATGGTGAAAGACCTGAACACCGCCATCACCCACGATGCTGATTTGATTGAATATTTCGGGCTGCAAGAATTTCTCGACAAACGTCTCGGCAATCTCTCTGGCGGCACTCGACAGAAGGTGAACCTCGTGCTCACCTTCATGTACGATTGCCCCATCATCATCCTCGACGAACCGACTGCCGGGCTTGACCCCATCTCGCTCATCCGCCTCAAAGAACTCATCAACCAACAACGCATGAAAGGCAAGACCATCCTCATCACCACCCACGTCATGGGCCTTGTGGAGGAACTGGCCGACGAGGTGGTTTTTTTACTCGAAGGGCATATTCATTTTCGGGGAAGTTTGCGGAAATTGAAGGAACAGACGGGGGAAGGGAATGTGGAGAAGGCGATTGCGAAGCTGTTGGTCACTGGTCATTAGTCATTTGTCATTATGTTTAAAATACTCAAATACAGCTTTTACGACCTCATCCGCAGCCGATGGACGTACAGCTATGGCGGGTTTTACCTGCTGTTCACGCTGTCGCTGCTGTGGTTGAGCAACGATTTGTCGAAGGTTGTCATCAGTTTGATGAACGTCGTACTGCTGCTCTGCCCGCTCATCGCCACCATGTTCGGGGTGATGGTCTATTACAATTCGAGGGAGTTCACCGAGTTGTTGCTGGCGCAACCCGTGCGGCGAACGAGTATTTTTTTGGGGCAATATTTGGGCGTAGCTGGTTCATTGTCAGCGAGTTGGGTAATCGGCGTAGGGGTGCCGTTTGCGCTGTACGGCGTCTTTGGCTCGCCACAGGCCGCCAATTTTCTCATGTTATTGTTCGTAGGCGTGGTGCTGTCGTTTGTGTTCAGCGCCATTGCGTTTTTCATCGCCTTGAAAAACGAAAACCGCATCAAAGGCTTTGGTTTGGCCATATTGGCTTGGTTGTTTTTCGCAGTGATTTACGATGGCTTGCTCCTGCTTTCCCTCTCCATGCTCACCGAATATCCACTGGAAAAATTCTCGCTCATTGCCTCGGTGCTGAACCCGATTGACCTCTCCCGCATCCTTATTTTGTTGAAACTGGACGTGTCTGCGCTGATGGGCTTCACGGGGGCGGTGTTCCGTAAGTTCTTGGGCACGGGGTTGGGAATGGTGGTGGCGTTTGCGGTGCTTTTGCTATGGGTGGTCGGGCCGGTAGTGGGGATTAAGCGGGTGGCGGAAAGGAAGGATTTTTGAAAATGATTGTTTTGATTCCCTGTCTCCACTGCACTAAGAACCTGTTTGATAGAAAATTTCATAATTATGTGGGCTCATTCTACCCCACCCTTTTCCACGTCTGCGTCCGCCAGAAAATGCCCCAATAGCCACTGAGCTTTAGTGTGTCGGTATCTTCCAGCCATATTGTGCAGCGATATGTCCTGCCGTTGGCGGGGTCGAGGATGCTGTCGCCCGTCCATTCCTTTCCGTCCTTTTTGAAGAATGAAATTTTGCGGGATGCCGGAAGGCGTGAAGTGGCCAACGTTTAGGCAGCCTGTTTTTCAAAATGTCCAGCACCGTTATGTCCCGGTGGCCACGGTCGAGATGGTGGTCAACATGCAGGCTTTCGCCGCCACCCAAGTCAATGATTTTCGAAGTTGCTGAAATGCCGTGCATTTCAAAAAAATCGAGGGAGGTCTCAGGCAGGGGCTGATACCAACTTGCCTCCTCCGTCTGCTTGGTTTGGTAGATTTTTTCCCAATGCTGTCTGCGGTCGAAATGCTCCATATCGGTTGTTTATTCGTAAAAATTCTTTGCCATTATTTCATTCTCATCCAGACTATCCCTGCCGATAATACCGTCAGCCCGCCAATAACGGCCACCGACCAGTCTAAGCCCAGCCAATCGGCGATGATGCCCGTGAGCAAAGCGCCAATAGCGTAGCCCAAATCCCGCCAAAGCCGGAATACCCCGATGCTCTCCGCCCGCTGCTGGGGGTGCGTCCGCCCGGCGATGATTTTGAGCAGGGTCGTCTTGCCGCTGCCGGAGCGGCCGAGGATGCTCAACATCCGGTGGGCATCGAGCGTGAAGCCCAGGTCTTGGAGGACTTGCTCCTTGCCAAAGGTTTTGGATAGGTTGGTGATTTTTAGAAACATGAGGTCAAGTTTGGGGTTAGATTTTGTCCAAATTCCAAATTTCAGCCGCAGCTTTCACCATAGCTTCTTGCCGCTTGGAAATAGCTGCAACATCCCAAACCGGGTTTGATTTGTCTTCTACAAAATCAATAATCTGCTTCTGTTGGTTTAATAAATTGTCCCTGCCATAAGATTCTAATTTGTGCCCGAAATGCTTATTCCCTATTGAACTGTTATGCTTCTGAGAAATGAGCATCAAATTACCCACGCAATTCAGCCAACCGCCTGAAATTATTCCTTTTTCTGGATTCTCCTTGTCATCATAATTGCCGTATCCGTGGGAAACCGAGTCGCCGTTGGTTTCTGTAACTGGGGCAATATGTTCAATGCTTTCGTTGCTAATCAAATCTGAAAATGTAACCCTATGTGGTGCTGGGTGATTTTCATTGCTGATATATAGCTCATATTTCCAAAGGAAGTAGTTGTCAACCCTATTTCTGTAAAAATGCCCGCTAAGGTATTGGTGCATCGAATTGTCATTCCAATAACTCCACCACCAGTCGTTTTGAATTTTCCAAATAATGTCACCGATGCTTTTGTCAATGCTCTCGGCTGAATTTAAGGATGTTAAAAAAGGATTCAACCGTGATTCAAGCTCTGCCCGCCCTCCACGCAGTAGGTAGCGGAAAGTGATGTTTTCCAAAAGCCGGATAAGCCGATTTTTCGTTTCCTCGGTGGCATTAAGCCTCCTTGCTTGAATAAGGAAGGGAAACGAAAGCGCCATATTCCCAAGGTAGAACAAATCCTTGATTGAGCTGTCGGTGCTTTTTTCTATCTTTTCAACAGTTTCAAATGCTTGGGACAACCCAGCAACAAAATCTTTTATCCAATCTGCCTTTCCTGTTTCCAAAGTGGCTATTTTATCCTTGATTCCTTTTACAGTTTCCTCGCTGTAATAACCCTTGCCGCTGACTGCCCGCCAGTAGTAGTTCAGAATTTCGTCCTCGTACAGGTTAATCCGAACAATTTGCTTGTAAATCGTTGAAAACTCTTCCTCAAGGTATCCAATGTTCTCTTCAATTTTTTCTTCAGAACTACTTGATAGGTAGATTTGAAGCATGAAATAAGCTTTGATTATTTCCAACTTGGACAGGTCTTTTCCCCTGTCATTTTGAAAGGCAAAAACTTGGGTGGCTTGCACTTTACTTGTGACTACATATTCAGTAATGGTGGCATTCTCAACCAAAGCGCACCAGTTTACTAATTCTTCAACTGTGGCTTTTGAAAAGGCTTTCTCAAAAATCTCCTTAGCTTCCCGTATCCTGATTATTGACGCCGTTTTGAGTTCTTGTGAGTGGTTTTTCTTTGCTTCGATTATTTCCTCGATGAAAAAGTTGTTGTCATCTTTAACAGTCTTGAACTTCTGCGTTTCCTTTCGCAAATCTTTCAAGTAATAGTCCTGGATGTCGGCCAAATCAAGGGAGACGGCCTCCCCGTTGTCTTTTCTTTTTTCCAATTCTTTTCTCAAGACGCTGAAAAAGATAATTGAAGTCGTCAACCGCTGTTGTCCATCAATAACATAAAGGATATTCTCTTCCTTTTTTTCGAAAATGAAATGCCCCAAGTAGTATTTATTACCTGCATTTTTCAGGTCTTCAATAAACTGGTTGATTTGCTTTTCCTCCCAAGAATATGCTCTTTGATAAGAGGGGATTTCGAACCTTCTGTTCTTGCTGTCAAATAACTTGCTAAGGGTAAGTTCTTCTTTAATCATATCGTAGAATTTTAAAATGCAAATGTATTTGGTTCTTCTCTTAATTCTTAGACAACACCCGTTTATTCACCCACAACAACCCCACGGGCGGCAGCACCAGCAGCACGCTCGCCCAGCGCCGCCTGCCACCGTTTGAGAAGGGCTTGGAAATCGGTGTGGGAACGGACAAGTTCGCAGCGGCGATTGGCATCTGCCACGGGCTAGAGCCGCTGGACGACTTTGCCGAAATCGCCCGCAGCCGGGGCGTCGAGGTGGTGAAGGGCGTTGCCGAAAACCTGCCCTACCCTGCCGCCAGTTTCGACCTTGTATTGATGGTGACCGTTGACTGCTTCCTCGACGACGTGCCAAAAGCCTTTGCCGAGGCGCACCGGGTGCTGATTCCGGGCGGGAGTTTTGTCGTAGCGTTTTTGGACAAGAACGGCTCGATTGCCAAAAAGTACAAGGAAACTGGCATGGCAGCCTACCAAAACGCACGCTTTTATAGCCCGGACGAGATAGCGGATGCGATGGCCGGGTTTGTGGGTTTTAGGTTTGCTCAGACGTTGTTTTCCTCCAAAAGAAAAGAAATAAAAGGAGTAGAAAAACCTGCATTTGGGGTTGGTAAAGGGAGTTTTGTGGTGGTGGCGGGATTAAAGTGAAACAAGCAAAATTGTCTGCTACCATTTATTTTGCGGGGTCGGCCCGGGCTACAAGGTTCGCAGCCAACGAAACCCCGTCGAGCCGAAAAGCAGGGGCGGCGTCCATCGGTCGCCGCTGCTGCTGCGGGAGCGCCGTCGCTGCCTTGCGGGTTCAGGCAGGTTGTCGGGAAGGCAAGGCTGCGGCGGCGCAGTGGGGGTTTCGCTGGCTGCACCGCTGAAAACGGGTGGGTGGGGGAGGCGGGGTCAGTCATAATTGCTAACTATATTGCACCTCATCTAGTGGTAGTTTTACTTTTGTTCGTAAAAACAAAAACGCATGTGCCACGTCTGCGAAGAATACACCATCAAACTGCCCACCGTCATTTGCGACAGCGGTTTGGAGCTAATAGAAGTAAGAGATTCCTCGCCGAAGGGACATCGAAGTGCTGTCGAGCAGTTCGCCACCTATTTCCGGCGTGAAATGCACTTCGGGTTCGTGCAATATTCAGCAAACGAGCCCAGCGGTGGTCGTTACGAGCCGTTCATTCCTACGGTCGCCTACCTCTTTACGCACACGGGGTTTTTGCATTACAACAAATCAGGGAAAAGCACTTTAAAAGCGTTCGGTGCCTGCTGTTTCAGGGAGCGAGAACGAGCAGATGGTTCGAAGGGATGGGAGCTTGATTGGGTGTGGGTGCATCCCTACAAGCGGCGACAGGGGATTTTGGGCAGGCATTGGGACTGCTTTCAGCGCAAATTTGGGGCGTTCACACTTTGTCCGCCGATTTCGGAGGGGATGCAGCGGTTTATGGAGAAGTTGGCATCTTCCAAGGATTAATGGCTCTATAACGGAAGCTTCTTGGCATCTTTGCCAATCCTATCAAATTCACCAAGTTGCAATTATGCCAATCATAGATTTCAGGGAGATACCGCAGGCAAATACAGGAAATGGAGACCAAGACACCTTTGAGCTATTCGCAAGGGATTTTTTGGAGGCTATGGGGTTCATCATTATTCAACAGCCTTTCAGGGGGGCGGATGGCAAGAAGGACTTGATAGTTGACGAACTTAGGATTGGCAACGAGGGGAAAACGGTAATTCGATGGCTTGTAAGCGCCAAACACAATGCACATTCAAGCAAAGCGAGGGCAGTGAACGATGCGGATGAGCCAGACATACTAGACAGGGTTGTATCTAATCATTGCCATGGTTTTATGGGAATCTACTCAACCCTACCTTCTACCACCTTGCACAACAAACTTGAAAAATATAAATCAAGCGGAAAAATTGAAGTAACAACTTACGATAGAGAGCGGCTTGAGAATGCAATTATCAGCAATCTTGACGCACAGAGAGAAAGCCTTTTTCTCAGGTATTTTAGTGTTTCCTACCAAAAGTACAAAGAACTAAAAGGCGGGGATAGGATGCCATTTGAAGAACAGGCCAGCCCATGCATTATTTCAGATGAACAGGTTTTCCAAGCATGCAAGGACGCTATCATTGTCCTTGAAATCGAAAAACTCAAATTCAAGTATTCTAAACTCGAATGGAAGGATGGCGAAGAAGTTTTGAACGAATTTCACCAATTTGCCGAACACTCCAATCATAGAATCTCCTATGAAGTCCTTCTATTTCTGTCTTATCTTGCTGACAAAACTAGAGGTGGGATGCCGAGCGAAACCGCTTCCTCCATCTACTGGTTAGTCTTGACATTTTATGTTCATCCTACCAACGAAGTTGAAAAAGAGCGGGCGAATGAACTGGCCCAACTCTGCATCAGAATTGCTTTCAGCCTGATTTACGATGCCTCGATTTATTCCAATAATATGGAGATAGCAGCATATGGTTACAATATCCTCAAATTCGTTTACAGCAAATCCTTTGAAATAGGGTCAAGTAAGCTCAGGGAAGGAGTTTTAAAACAATTCGAGGAGATTGAGCGGATTTTCCACCAACGTGAGCACCAAGACCTAACACTTGCCATCGAACTGCTCAACGTTTTCAGGGATGATTTGGGTAGCAAGTCTTTGGCATTGCCTCCATTTTCAGGTAAATTATACGAATTGATTATTGACAAACCAAGGTGATTTTCAATGAATAGGGTTAGACTATGCCTCTCGGTGGCTATGGCTTGGAATTTGCTTTGATTTCGCCTCAAGCCATATCCTTCATTAGTCAACTAACCCAGCATGAAAACACCAGCTACAATCTGCTTTTTTCTCACGCTTTGCCTCTCCGCTTCCGTATCTGGACAGTCCTCAAAATTTTTGGAGGGCGTCGAACCTTCAGAAAACGTCCTCCTGCACCTA
Source organism: Saprospiraceae bacterium (assembly GCA_020848965.1). Lineage (GTDB taxonomy): Bacteria > Bacteroidota > Bacteroidia > Chitinophagales > Saprospiraceae > UBA6168. Next base: position 10,918 of record JADLHE010000149.1, on the reverse strand, counting down.
GAAACCGTAAAGCGACTAAAGGAAGACACCGCCCATATTCTTTCAGCGATACCTATGACAAGCCCGTCGTTTGGCGAGGACAGGGCCGGGGCGCCGCAGCATTTCCCCTACCCTATTATTTTCATACACGGTCTGACGGGCAGTACGGACACTTGGTCTGGGTTCTATGATTATGCCTTGAACCAAGGCTGGAGCTTTGGTGGGCAACTTGCCTTTAACCTCAATTCGGACGACGACTTAGGGTATTCCAATATTTACAATGGGAATCCGATTGATTTTGCGGACTTCAACAATGGGGTCATGGCTGCCGATTTTTATATCGTTAATTTCAATACCGGGTTGGATTGCACTGCCTACGGCAGCAACTACAACACGGCCACACAGAGCAATCAAGCTGCCATCGCAAAACAGGGCCTGGCCATTCGGAATGCGGTCACCCATGTACTACAAGCTACGGGCAAGGAAAAGGTCATCCTTCTGGGGCACTCGATGGGCGGACTGGCTGCACGTCAGTACCTCCAAAACGACAACTTCTGGCAACAGGACGGAAGCCACCATGTTGCGAAGCTCATCACGAGCGGTACGCCGCACGGCGGCAGCAACTCAACTAGCGCCTCCCTATTACAATCGTTGAATGGTGTGGACGAGCGCTCGGATGCAGTCCGGGACTTGCGCAGGTCGTATTTCTACTCTTTCGACGAAGGCGTTTTCTTATACGGGGGATTGGAAAGTGGTGGGGTCATATTCGACAACCTGTTGGGATTTTACAACATTGACGTTGACTGCAACGGCGTGGAGGGCAATCAAGTAGCGGGGTTAAACCAAAAGGGGATTCCAGGCGATGTGGACTATTCCTGCATCATCGGCGACTGGACCTACGACATCAGCATTGACGACCCTGGCGATGGGGTCGTGGAGGTGGAAGATGCGCAGTTGAAGAATTTTTACAACATCACTTCCGAAACATTCACCCGGTACAGCGACGAATCCCCGTCTGCACTTCAGTACACCCTGCATACCGCATTGCCAGATTACCAGGACTTGAACATTCACGGGCTGGACGAACCCGATTATTACCACCTGTCCTACCAAATCGAAAGTAATACGCAGTACAATGGCTTCATCACCCAGCAAGCACCCGATGCTGAATACGGCATTGACTATGACGATTTTGTCTTCACGCTGCCACAGGCCGGCACTGTATCGGTGAAGGTGGACAATGTCTCGACCAGTTTCTTCGGGGTATCCATCTTGGGCCATCCCAATTATGAATACCTGTTCGACGAGGAGTACGAAACCGAAACCATCCAGACGCAGCCACTTCAACTGCCTGCCGGGACTTACTACCTTGAGTTTTACGCAGATGGTGAGGCGGAATCTTGGCAGTACCCATATTCGTTTCAGCTTGCGTTCAGCCCGAACAACCCGTCAGCAGTCGTAGAGGCAGGTGAACCCATCCAAGTTACCATTTCGCCCAACCCGGTCAGCGATATGCTCCGAGTGGCGATAGCGGGCCGAGAGGGCATTTCGGGCGTGTTGCAGCTTCAAAACCAGCTTGGTCAAACGCTGCTTGAGCGAAGCATCAAAGGCAATAGGGTTGATGAGCTGCTGGATATGACTGGATACCCCAGTGGGACTTATTTTGTCACCGTTAGCACGATGGACGGGGTCAAAACCGAGAAGCTGGTGAAAAAGGGGAGATAAGGCAACCTTTTGGAGCCTACACGTACATTCAAGAACCCAGTCAATATGGATACACGAACAGCCTTTAAGGAATTCATTCTTGAGTTCATCCCCATCGGTTACAGCCTTTCCCCAAAGCATTCTACTGATTTAAGCCGCTTTGCAGCGGTTTTGCAGCTTGTCTTCAAAAAGAAGTTTGAAATGGAACTGCCCAAAGATGGCAGCTTCTATCTTGATTTGTTGCAGGAAATCGGTTATCCGTTGAAGTTTGAGCTGCCCGAAGCTTATTTTAGGAAGCATACTGCGCAGGACTTCAACATGATTGGCCATTCCGTGAGGGTGCAATGTTCTCCAAGGGTAGTCAAGGAACTAAAATATGCCCTTTTCGACTACACTGGGATGCCAGCGGACAAGGTCTCTGTCGGGAACAGCTTGCGGGAGCAGATGGAGTTGTTTAGGGAGGGGTTGGAGAGGCTGCCGTAACGGCAATGTCATTCTGAAAAGCGGCTTATTTTCCAATCTTTGCAGATGGAAATTTCAGAAAGAACATATACGCTTTCAGGCTTACTGAAGACCTACAGCTCCAAACAGCGTGAGAAGTCAGCCAATCCAAGCCCATTTGAATTGGCCGAACAAGATTGGGCCGCAAGCCATTTTATTGCCCGCCTTCTAATGAACGTAAAATTGCCTCCTAGCCCGACATCGGAAGCATTTGAGGGGTTTCGGGACAAATACTGCGAAGAGACTGGCATCAGTATTAGCACGCAATCTTTTCTCGACCGCCACTGGGTCAGGATTTGGGGAGGGGAAATCAAAATTGCCCACCAAATTCAGCGGCAATTCTACTACTTGCGAGACGCTGGGAAAGACTTGCCAAAACCTGATTTCTGGGAAAAATATAAGCTGGACTTTCATTTTCTGGAACGCTTTGAGGCAGCATTTTCAGGCGAAGAATATCGTTTATGTTTACCCAAAGCAACGCTTTCGGAGCTTATAGAAACCCACAGAACTGTTTTTTCAAAAACACCAGATATAGAAGGGCTTATATTACTGGGCTGGCTTACTGAAAACACAGAGAATGAAGCCATGGTCTTCTTCTGCACAACCGTTTATGACCTTGATTTCGCAAATGATGTGGCGGGGCTTGTATGGAATGAATTGTTGGGAAAGCATAAAGGACATAGCGAAGTTGAATTACTCCAATATTGGTATAATTTGCTGTCAAGGGCGGGAATATCACCGTTGGGATTTTTGGAAAAAATTCCATCACCAGCTAGGGAAAAATTTGTCGCTGCAGTTTTACGGTTTATTGAAAACGAGCAAGACCTGCTCCGGCCCGAATCTGAAATACTGAAGGGTAGGTTGGATTATTATGGGAACGACAGGGGCATCCTCAATCCAGATACAATACCCGATTTTCCTTTGAACTTTAATGGTGGGTTCAATGGGTTTGACGAGGTAAGGCGCTGGGACTCATTGTTACAACATATTTTCGATAACCAGCCCGTCCGCTCGAACCTGCGCAACTTTCTTCAAGAAATATTGAACTTTGAAAAGGTCAAAACCGAGGAAGTATGGCGGGAAAGCTACCTCGAATGGGCTGAAAGATTGCTCAATATCAGCCAAAAAAGACCCGCCTTGCTTTATACTTTTTGTACACTGATAAGGGATGACTTCCCTGAAATAATTCCCGTGTTTTTTAAATCCATCGAGAACCTGAGCTTAGGCTGCTTCCTAGTGCAGTTTGTCCCAATTCGACGCGAGGTTTTGCCGGAGAACCAAAGTGAGCAAGAACTGCACAAGCAATCAACCCGCTCCGTGCTTTTCCAACCCGCATTTGAGATTGTTCTGGGCAAATTGGCCATGCAGCGTGATGCAGCCCTCGCTGGAAATGTGGTATGTGAAGTGCTCCTCATGCCAGCGAGGTGGATGTACCACGAGCCAGGTGATGAAAAAGTCGGCTTCGCCGTAGCACGCGAGTTTTACCATCGTTACCAAAATGCCTGGGCAATTATCAACTCAGCCCAAAGCCGCACTGGTATCTGGTTTTTAAACAGCCCCCTGGCGTTTTCTGAATTCTCCAGGGGTTTCATTGAGCAGCTAGGAAGTCCTACAAAAATGCCGATTAGAAACACCCAGAAACACTTAAACCTCCCCTTCCTATCCCTTATCTCCTCTCTTTTCCAGTTAGTACAATCACAGCAAAAGCTGTTTCCTGCGGATTCTTCACTGAGGGCACTGGGGCAAAAAATCAGGCAGCGGTTCATCCAGACATACTGCGCAGATTTCAAGGCATCAAAAATAGAGGTCTTGAATTATAGTTCGACCCGCTTTGTGCAGGGTGATGTGAGCTGGCATTTTGAACCAGACAACCCTGATTTCATCGTTTTTGAACCTTTGTTTGATGCTAACCCCAACGAGCTTGGGAAACTATTGGATGCAGTACGCCCTGAAGATTTTGAACAAGTACCAGCTGATGTGCCCAAAGCGGAAGATGAAGAAGAGGAGCGGCTATCACACCGGGAAGAGAAGGTACGAAACGAGAAGGTCAAGTTCCGTTCACATTTCAGGTTCGTACTACGCTTCTACCGGGCCATTGCCAATGAGAGAGTCAAGCATAGGATGGGGCTACCAAAATGGGAAAGCATGGAGGCGCAGGTCAGGCAATATATGTTGAAATGGGTCGGGTTCAACCACAACGATACAGAGGCAGGGTTGTATGACATCTATGATGTCCTTCTAGATAACTCACGTACCCCGTTTAGTGAATTGTCTCCTTTGATTCTGGATATTGTGCAAACGGTCAATCTTTTCCCAGCAGAAAAAAACCGATTAGCGTTTGTGGAGCGGATGACGGATGGGCTGGTGAGGCTGGATTTGCTGTTGAAAATCCATAATGCGGTTATGGATGCCTCTTGTAAAAAGCGGGTTCAGGAAGTCATCAATGGTATTGACATCGAAACGTTTACCAGCAGCCAGTATTTATGGTACCCCATAGAAGCAGCTCTGATTGAAGCCACGAATGAGGCGGCGTTTTTAATGATTGCGGAAAAATTGCTGGCATTTATCAAGGAAAGGAGCAACCCAAAAAAATCAATATTTGAATACGAACATTCAAAGCTCCTATTTGAAATCCAACTCATTTTAGCCTACCGAAAGCTGGACCGGAGGGAAATAGAAATTGCGGCTGATGAGTTTAGGACAGCCACTGAAAATCAAGACAACGAATACCTGCAAAAGAGGCTTCAGTTCTTTGAAGGCATTTTTTTAATGGCTGAAGACAAAATGGAAGCGGCTTCTAGCATTTGGAGAAAACTCTCCGAAACCGACAATACAGTTGAGGTTCATTACCGAAAATTTTATTGTGAGATACAGGCTTCAATCGGCGAAACAGATTTGCAGCGCCGTACAAGGAGGATATTGAATGCTTACGATGAATGGGAAATTTATGAGTCAGGAGGAGTGAAAAAAGACGACCTTGATAGGTTTTGGGATGGTATAACATATTGCAAAGCGGCCTATTCGGATGCCATGGGTGCAGATGCAGAATTCGATTTTTATGTCAATCAATTCAGCCTTCATAGCCTTTTCGACATAGAGGTTTTGAGCTTGATTTTCAAAAACTACTCAAGAAGGGGAATGAACGAGCAGGCGGGCCGATTGTACATGGAAGCAAGGGAACACTATGAAAAATTTGATGCAAAAAGCCTTGAAAAACTGGCTTCTATTGAACAGCTAATCAATTGGGATACGACGCTGGTGACTTTGAAATCAGCCTTTGATTTTTTGAACACCACCTCCGTTGAAAAATTATTGAAAGTCGTTCCTGACGTATTCAATAAATATCAAACCTTGCCAGAATTTCTACTCTATGAATTTCAGCGTGTCATAGAAGAACTCATGGGGAAAAAAAAATCTGCTGATTATTTCCTTTTACCGGATGAAGATAATTTCAATGATGTCATCACATTGCTATTGAGGTTGAGGCTTTCACCCCTCCATTTCGATATTGGAGACCAACCTCATGAAGGTGTAACTTCAAATGGAAAAGGAATTGGAGAAATAGATATAACAATTCGTCACGGTGGCTATAAAATAGCAGCATATGAAGCTTTTATATTTCGTGACAAACCTCGCACGGAAAAGCATTTGACCAAGGTTTTCGATTACAACCCAACCGGGCAACTATTCTTTTCCGTTGTTTTCTACAGAGGCAAGGATGTGAAATTCGAGGCAAACTTCAAGACATACCAAGCAATCTTGAAAGAAACTTCTTTTCATAAACGGCATAGAGTCATTGGGAAATTCGAGGAGGTAGAAGGCTTTCCGTCATTGAGCAATCTTTTTTTCAGGAAAACAACACACGGCGATTCAAAAGCTGTCATGTTCCACTTGTTTGTCAACCTGTCTTATGGAGAAAAATAAGCACTAAGATTTCGTGGGTCGGCCCGGGCTACAAAGTTCGCAGCCAGCGAAACCCCGTCGAGCCGAAAAACAGGGGCGGCGTCCATCGGTCGCCGCTGCTGCTGCGGAAGCGCCGCCGCTGCCTTTTGAACAAGCGGTGAGGGAAGTGAGCGGTGAGCGGTGAGAAAGGCTGCGGCGGTGCGTTGGGGGTTTTGCTGGCTGCACCGCTGAAAACGGGTGGGTGGGGGAGGCGGTGGAAAATCAACCATCAAGAAATTTTATTGCAAGCTTACAATGCAGCAGTTTTGGCCTCAATACAACCCAAGCAGGACAGTATATCCCTGGTAATTTGATTCTTCATTATATCGAAATCCGAATAATTCAGGCAGCCACTTCGACATTCCCGGTTTAGGGCATTCAATCGCCGACGCAATGCAATTAACTCGTTTTCAAATTCATGGAGCGGTTTGCATTCACAATGGCGCAGCAGTATATCCAGTGCTTCTTCGAGCCTGTCATCCCCAACAAAGGTTTTTGCCCTTTTGAAGACACCACCCTTTCCGCACTTGAAGCATATTCTGAAAGGTAATTTCATTGCTTTTGAATTATGCTTCAAAACTGAGGCAGCGTAGCGAGGAAAGAAAGGACACACAAAACAGGGCTTCCAATCCATTGATTTACAAGCAATTACCATTTTGCGGGTTGGCCCGGGCTACAAAGTTCGCAGCCAACGAAACCCCGTCGAGCCGAAAAGCAGGGGCGGCGTCCATCGGATGCCGCTGCTGCTGCGGGAGCGCTGCCGCTGCCTTTTGAACAAGCGGTGAGGGGAGCGAGCAATGAGCGGTGAGAAAGGCAGCGGCGGTGCGGTGGGGGTTTCGCTGGCTGCACCGCTGAAAACGGGTGGGTGGGGGAGGTGGGGGTTTTTAAGTTTGCAGTTTGGCAGTTGGCAGTTGGCAGTTGGCAGAAGGTCCTTCCATGATGACAAATTTCCAGGATGACAAATGCGCCCCTTTGTCCAGTTTGGCGGACAAAGGGGCGTTTGCGTTCAGGCGGGCACTTCGTCGAGCAGGGGCAGGACGTGGACGGCGTTGAACTCCGCCAAGTCCAGCACGAGGTCGAAGCTGTCGTCCTCGATAGCGACGAGGAAGCGCCATTTGAAATCTTGGTAAATCTGCCGGGCAACGTCCTTGCCGTAGAGTTCGTGGCAGATGGCGTAGGCGAGTTGTGCCGGGCCACTGCCGCCATAGCCCCAGTTGAAGCCTTCGGGCGAGTGGGTTACATGTTTCAGGCTTTTGGCATGGCTCAGGGCTTTGTCGTTTAGCCAGACTTTGCAGTTAACGCCGTGCGCCATTTCGGGTCGGTAGCCTTTCAATTTTGCGATGTTTTCCATAGTAAGAAAATGTTGAATGATGAGTTTTGAATGATGAATTGAGCGGCAGCTTTAACCGCCATGGTCAGGCTGTCGATTCGGTTTGTTCCACTGTGTCAGGTTGGGTACTTTCTTGCTGCATTCCCAAAGGCGCAAGCAGGAAATCGGCGGCACGTTGGGCGGCGCTGGCGGCGGTCATCAGCAGGCGGGCGTCGCCGTTCAGCGTGGCAATCCAGGATTGGAGGTAAGCGGCGCTGTTCTCGACCAGTTCCTCCATGATGATGCCGCAATGGGCGCACAGGAAACAGGCGGACATTTCGGCCACGAGTTCTTCCCGGCTGTACTTTTCGTCACCAAATTTTGAGGGTTCGATTCGGTTGAGGCGGCTGGGGTGTCCCGTCCAATGGCTCAACTCGTGGAAGTAGGTCAGGTAGTAATGCTCCCTGCTTTGGAAGTCGGTCAGGGCGGGCATTTTCACCAAATCGAGGGTGGGGTTGTAGGCAGGTTCGCCGGGGCGCAACTCGTGCGGGTTGGCGGTCAGTATGGCTTCGCAAACGTCCCATGCCTGACGGCAGACAAGAATCCGGGCGGGCGGTTCGGGTTGCTCGTCCTTGAACATATCAACGGTGAAATCCTCAATGTCCAGCACGTTAAAAACCCTGTATTCGTACACAAAAGGCACTACTTTTTCCGCCTCCCGCCTCGTGTCCACCCGCTTGCCGTCGGCGTCGAAAAACAGCATTTTCCAGAAATAGACGGGGAGCGATTTTGCCCCCTTGCGGATGCGGTGACCGGCGTCGCCGATTTGCTTGAAGGTGGCGAATCGTGGAACGTCGAATCCATCGAGCAAAAAGCGGTTGATGCCCGTGTAAACGTGACCACTGAAATGGTTGCAGGGTGCGCCCATCTGGATGCGGTTCCAGGTCTTGCGCCAAGGCACGACGCCGCTTTCCAATTGAGTTATAATTCGGGCGGTCATTTCTTGGAATTTATCGGTTGATTTTGGCATGACAATCAGTTTTGAAAGTGAGTGAAAAACCCGCCGTCCGCCTTTGGCGTGGCGGCGGGTGCGCTCCGGGTGGAGCGGCTGACAAACGACAACTCATTGATTGTTGACCCAAAACTGTAAGCCGTTGAACGGTTTGCAGTTTTGCAGTCAAAACGGCACTAGACCCGTTCGCCCGATTCTTGAAACTTGCGGAGCAGGTAGCGGTATTTCTTGCGGCCCTTTTCGATGAAGTCACTGTCCCGGTGGAATGGGACGATGTGGACGGCGTAGGGCGGGCGTTTTTGGACCCCGACGAAATAGAACCACTCGGCACGGCTGCCGTCGAGGTAGAAAGCCGCTTGGCGGTCGTAGTCGTAGGCGTCGAGCAGTTCGGTGAAGCGTTCCTCCGACCATGCGCTGGTGGTTTTCAGGTCGAAAACCGCTTTTCGGCAAGCGATGTCCATTTGGGCCTTGCAGGGCAAGCCCGTTTCCTTGTCCGTCCAAACCCTCGGCTTTTCGTAGGAAAGCCGCCGGAACTTTGGCTGGCTGGCGAGGAAGCCGCCAAAGTCGCCGATATAGGCGTCCCGCATTTGCCGGATGGCGTCCCACTCAGAAGGGCGGAGGTTCCAAACCGGGTCGCCGCTTGGGGCGTGTTCGAGGGTGACGGCGTGGAAGGCTTGGCCGAACACCAGACAGCGTTCTGGGTAGCGGATTTCCTCGCCCTGCAATTTGGCCTTGAAGCGGGTGAGCCGGGCGTTGCTGATGGCAGGGATTCGGCGGATATGGTCGTCCGGCAATTCGGCAAGCGGCACGGATGCCTCGAAGCCCAAATGGCTGAACAGGTTCAGGTAGTTGACGAGACTGGCACGGGTCAAGCATTCCGTTTTTGCCGTCCATTTTATGAGCATGGTTTCGAGGGTTTCGGAGGCTAAGTTGGTAAAGAGGTCGCCGTAGGGCGTGGCCATGATTTGGCTGGCAGGGGCAATGGCGAGGTCTGCCAAGCGGGGGTTGGTGGTTGTCATTGTCGTATTTTTAGAAGGTGAGAGGGCGAGAAAGTGAGCGGTGAGCAGCCACTACCCTACCCTTTCAGGTTGAGAGAAAAGCGGCGGCTTCCCTACGGGGAGCAGGGACAGCCGCCACCAAGCAAGTAGATGGTATGTTTAGGCTGCGACCGCTTCGGCCTCCGCTTCTTCTGGCTGGCCGTTCAGTTCGATGACCGGGTGCGGCGGGTTCCAGTTCAATGAAAACTCGATGCGGGCATCCCCTGTGGTGGTTTCTTCCCGCCAGAAGTCCAGCCCTTCCGTGACCCGGAACAAGGTTTCCTTGTCGCCCTTTTCCAGTTTCTTGTAGCTGAATTCTGCCATGAAATACTTCTTGCCGGGGGCTTCCGGGTCTTTGCATTCCTTTTCGACGGGGCGGGCGGTCAAGACCACATCGCAGGGCGTCACGTCGTCGTAGAACATTTCATTGGCTGCCAAGCGCATGAAGTTCTCGACGCTGTAACCGTGGAACAGGACGGCGCAGACCTGCCGGGCCTCGTTGAGGAAAAAGAACTCCGCCCAACGCTTTTTGCCCATGCCCAAAATATTGTCGTTGAAGATGCGGTAGGCAATGGGGATGAAGGAAAACTCCTCCCCTTTCTTGGTTAGCGACACGTCGCCGTTGAGGTTGAAATTGCCCTTGCTGGCGTCGAAGCGGATTTGACGGGGATAGCCGGGCAGGTAGCGTAGGTTGAAAACCTCGCCCGTTTTCTTGTCAATCAGGTTGCCATTGGCGCTGGTGATTGGAAGCAGATTTTTCATAGTAAAAATGGATTTAATATTTTCCTGAATAAGCCCGCATGATTGGACGGTTCCTTTCAGGATGACAAAAAAAGTGCAGTGTTTGACCGGGATACTGCGCCCCCTGCCCAACCTGTTGCCGCACAGGGAGGGGAAAGCGGTTTCTCTTTCAGATTTATTCCGGCTATGCCCGGAAAAGGCTATTTCTCAAAGGAATTTCTACCGAAAACTAAGCCCGTACTACTTGCGCAAGAGGAAGAAAAGCGCCGGGGATAACGCCCCCCGACAGGGCGGTTTTCTCACAGTATGTCAGAGCAGCATATCATATAATATTTCCGCTAACTCCTTCTCGGAAAGCCCGCCCTCGGCGGTGATCTTGTAGTGGTCGTTCCTATCCCCGGTGGGGTCGTCGCCTTCAATCCCGGCAACCTTGCATCTCCAGCCAAAAAATTGGCGGGCTTCTTTGGTATAGGGCGGCAGGATGGGCAGCCTGCCGTGCAGGCAGACTACCTCGTATTCCTGATAGCCGGGGATGATGGAAAAATGCTCGGCAGGGCGCAAGGTGTGCTCCTCGTAATAAGCCTCGGCGGCGGCAATCCTGCCAGCTTCGACGCTCTCGGATAGATAGGCTGTGTTTGTCATATGTCTAATTCTTTGATTGTTTGATAATGTAAAAATACAAACAAAAGTGCT
>JADLHE010000148.1 GCA_020848965.1 Saprospiraceae bacterium | reverse complement strand
GATGCTGGTTATCGGCACGTTCAGCGCCATGATGACGTTGGTGTAGCGCAGCACATTGTGCATCATCTTGGACTGTAGGGCCTTTTGCTCCGGCGTCAATTCCATGTTCATGGTGGACATGGTCATCTCCATGATTTTGTCGAAATCCACCAAATTGGCCATCAAGGCCGAAATCCCTGTCATCAGCAGCAGGAACCGCACGGGCTGATAGTACAGAACCGTAGCGCCGCTGAGGTAGTCCCGTATGACCCGACCGGGGTTGCGCACCAACTCAAGGAGGGTGTGCCAAAGCCCCCGCTCCAAGTTCGTGAGCATCTGGAACAGCTCCACACCGATAAAACGCAGGGTGATTCGCTCGCCCAAATGCCGTTGGCCACAGGCCGGGCAATAATTGCCGACCACAGGCGCATCGCAGGTTTTGCAAGTTCGTGTTTCCATACGGGCGAAGGTAGGGAAACGATTTTATTGCTCCGCAACAACTATTTCGACCCAAACAAAGCCAGTACTTTTTCCTTTTCCATCCACAACAGCAGCGCTGAGCATACGGCCACCACTACGGCCAGCATGAACAATTGCCCACCATCGTCCTGCACCTCGATGCCCAACACGAACAGGTGCGAGGCAATGGCCCCAGCCATCGTTCCCAAAGCGAGGCCAGCGCCCAACCAAGTGGTGCGGGGCCAAAGCAGCAGCAAGCTGGCCACCAGTTCCGCCACCCCACTGCCGATGCGTCCCCAAGGCTCTATGCCCATTGTGGAGAAGATATAAATGGATTCGGGGGCGCCCGTGAATTTGAAATACAAAGTCTGGAGCAGAATGGCAGCTGCGACAATGCGCAATGCCCATTTAATGGTGTTGTTTTTCATGATTTGATTATTTAAAAATGGATTTCCAGTTCTTCTCAGCCTTGGTTTTTAACGATGCCTCATCCTTGTTCCAAGTATTGAGCGTATTGTTAAAAAAGGCATTGTAGAAAAGATAAAGTTTCCCGTTAATCAGCTTAAAAGTCTCTGGATTTACCTCCACTTTTTCGCCATTGGCCCCCATTGCGTAAGCACACCAGCCGCCAAATTCAGGCTTGTAGGCATTGGGGTTTTTCAAGAAGGCGTCCCGGTTGGCTGCGGTGGCAAAATTGTATTTTACGCCATCTGAAACGGCTTGGAAGTTGGACTTCCCCTTCACTGGCTTGCCACTAAAATAGCTGACCGCATCATAGCCCGCCAAGGCAACGCCTTTTTCCAGGTTAAAATGCTTGGCGTTCAAAGCAGCGTTTTGAGCTGGCAGATAAACAGCCATTGCATTTATTAAAATGAACAATGCAGGAATGTAGAATCTCATAATTTTGGCTTGAATCATCGTCATTTTTGAATAATTAAATTTTTAATGGTTGTTTTATTGCCTGCAATAAGTTTAATGGAATAAACACCATTTTGGAACAGTGCTAATTTGATACGAGCAAGGGAATCATGTACGCTACGATACACAGTTTTGCCATTCGAGGTGATTATTTCCACTGAGAACTTGCTAGCAGTGGTCGGGGCGACCGTCAAGTATTCATTGGCTGGGTTGGGGTAAATATGGAAGGGTTCGCTGTCCATTTTATTGTCAACGGTAGAAACCGTCCCATCTGAGCCTGTACCTGTCTTTCCGCTTTGGAGCAGTTCTTTCGTGGTTGCATCTTGCAAAATGGCGATTGAGAAAATGCGGTCAAAATCCCAGAAAGTACTGCTATTGCTGGAAAAATCAAGTACGACTGAATCACCAGGCTCGGCTGGAAGGTCAACCAGTAGCCCTGATGGGTCGGTCAAAGCTTTGCGAAGCACATTCGGGTGAGTATCCTCGCCATTGCCTCCATTTACAAAGACGGTGTCCTCGGCCAATCCCGCAAAGAGCAAGGCTTGGGCGATGGAATGTGGCGCAACTGCCTTCAATACTACCCTTGTTTGAACGTCCCCACCCGATTTTGTTTGGGTCAACTGTAGGTCAAAGGGCGTGGTCAGGCCCTGATAGGCAGAAAAAAGGGTGGTGCTGCCAAAATTGTTGCCTTGGTACAAAATGCCATTAATTACCAACTTAGGGGTGCTGCCATAGACGCCATAAAAATTGGTCCTGGCGTCGTTGGCAACTTTGTTCTGTTGGCTTAGCGGGCAATTGGAATAGGGCGAACTTGGATGAATGGAAAGATACATGACATCGGGGTTCGCAGCCAAATTGCTGTAAAGCGCAGGATTCCTGGATGCGCAAATACTGCATTTGGTGTTGGTGAAATGCTCGGCAATTGGCCGCAAAGCCACCTGGGCATTGACAGTCAGTGCGAATTGCACAATTGACAAGGGGAAAATCAAGAATTGAAAAATGGTCAGGTACTGCTTCATAAAACTAAAGTTTTAAACCTTAGTCTGAGCCCATTTTGAAACCTTACAAGTACAGCGATATTTTTTTGGAAAACGATGATGATTTTCACCAAAACTCAGCACTGACAAGGGTTTTACTGGATTTCTTTTTTCAATTTTTCTTTGAGCTTATCCGGGGCGGCGAAAGGTGGGGCCGTTTGGCTGCGGTCGAAATAATGCTTGAAGCTGCGGTCTATGAGCTTGGATTGTTTCACGAAATTGGAGCAGCAGCGGCAGTAGTAGAGGTGGATTTTCACTTCAAGCCCTTTCAAAAACGGCAAGGGCTGCTCCTCTGAGCGCAAGGCCAGCATCGAAACTTCGTCGCAGTTGTTCAATATTTTATGGAGGTACTTCATGATTTAACCCACACCCTGTTTTTCGAGGCAAGCCCGCAAGAGCAGCTTCGAGCGGTGAACAATGACCCAAAAATTGGACGCCGTGATTTCATATTCCTTACAAATGGCATCGCTGGCAGTATCGCTCATGTATTTTGCCACAAAAACCTGTCGGAGCTTCGTGGGCAATTTCAGGATACATGCCTCCAAAATACGGGCAAATTCCTCCCCAAGCAAATAATCCTCGCCGCTTTTTGAAAAATAGCAGGGCCGAATCAAAGCCTTAAACCGACCATCATTCTTTTCATCGAAAAAAGAATCGTGGAAAGCTGCCTCCGTTTCCTCCAAATAACCTGACAAGGGCTGCAGCTTGTATTTCGTGCGAAAAAAGTCCTTGATTTTATTGTTCAAAATAGCCACCAACCACGTTTTCTCGCTGCTTTCCCCCTTGAAACCATCTTTGGCCTTGTAGGCTGACAGCATCGCCTCCTGCACGATGTCCTCCGCATCGGCTGGGTTCCCTACCCGAAGCAAGGCCAAGGAATAAAGATAGTCCAGGTAATTGTCCACCCATTTTTCAGGATGCAGTTGCGGCATAGGTCACTAGGTTATTTATTCAAAACCAGCACAAGGATAGTGAAGATGAACACAATCTGAATACAGATTCGCCCAATTTCCCCAAAACTCCTTTCATTTGGCATTCAAAACAAGCCATCAGATGCCAGACCAGTCCTCCGCCGCTGCTGCTCCGCAATTCCCCGACCCAGCCTCCCTTACCATCCATGTTTTCCCTTGGATAGAAACCCCAATGGGTCGTTTCCTCGGAAAGGGCCGGGTCGAACTTTTGGAGAATATCATCGAACATGGTTCCATCTCCAAAGCGGCCAAGGAAATGGGCATGACCTACAAAAAAGCTTGGGACCTCATCAGCTCTATGAACAGTCAATCTGCCAAGCCGCTCGTGCTCACGCAAACGGGCGGCGGCGGCGGTGGCGGGGCAGCCGTAACGGACGAGGGCAGGCTGGCCATTTCCTTGTACAAGGGCATGAAACAGCGCTTGGAGGCTTTCTTGAAGGAAGAAAATGAGCGGCTGCGTGCCGCAATGCTTGGTTGATTGGAAGGGCGTTATACCTTTGCGGATATAACGACTCCCAAAATGGCCAATGACATCAATGACTAGTGACCACATCACCCTCGCCTTCGGCCTCTTCTTCATCGTAGCCCTGCTGTACTCCTCCGTCGGTCATGCTGGCGCAACGGGCTACTTGGCCATCATGGCGCTGCTCTCTTTCCCGGTGGACAGCATCAAGGGCACCTCGTTGGTGCTGAATATACTGGTATCAGCCATCGGCACCTACCGCTTCCTGAAGGCAGGCTATTTCGATAAAAAAGTCTTCCTGACCTTCGCCGTCACCTCCATCCCGATTGCCTTCGTGGGCGGGGCGATGCAGCTCGACCCCAAGTTGTTCAAGCTGCTGGCGGGTATTTTCCTCATGCTTTCTGCCGTGTTGCTGATTGGGAAAAACTATTTGGTGAAACCAAAGGACGAAGCACCCAAGGAAATCCCGCTCGTACCGGGCCTGAGCATTGGTGCGGCCATCGGCTTTTTGTCGGGTTTGATTGGCGTGGGCGGCGGTGTCTTCCTCTCCCCCATCATGATTCTGATGAACTGGACGACGGTGAAAAAAGCTTCCGGTGTGGCGGCGTTGTTCATCCTCTGCAATTCGGTGACGGGGCTTTTCGGCCACCTCTCCAAGCTGCAAAAAGTGGACGAAAACATCGGTTACTGGGCCGTGGCGGTCATCATCGGCGGGCTGATTGGCTCGTATTTGGGCACTTCCAAATTTTCCAATAAAGTCATCTTGGGCGTGTTGGCACTGGTGCTTCTGTCGGCGGGGTACAAGTTTGTGTTCGTGGGGTAAGGATGGTCAAGCGATACGATTGCTTTGAGCAATCGTATCGCTTTTTGGGCATAGCACCCTGCCGAGGCATTAAAACCAATTTTTATCCAAAAAACAAAAATTTGACTATTGACTTTAGCTCCCCGATTTTTGTAGCCTGCCCCCTCACTGAGACCTAAAATTTACGTACTATGAACAACCCGGTCACCAACCTGGCAGATGCAGCGTGGTCAAAAATGGAGGTGCTTTCGACCATGCGCAGGTTTATCCAAAATGAATTGAACTATCCCGACTCGCTTCCTGCGGGATTTTCCACCGAAAAACTCCAAAGCGCCCTTGTCAGCATTGACAGCTTCAGCGGCGAATTTTCGTATTTCCTAAGCCTGAAAAATACCCAGCCTGACCCAACCTATTTGGAGGACAAGTTTGACGAACTGTCCAACCAATACAACCATTTGATGCAGGAACTGGAAAGCCTGGTGAATTAATCGGCCCCAGTTATCGCTGCATTATCCCATTTAACAACCACCTGTTCAAA
This sequence comes from Saprospiraceae bacterium, assembly GCA_020848965.1. Taxonomy (GTDB): domain Bacteria; phylum Bacteroidota; class Bacteroidia; order Chitinophagales; family Saprospiraceae; genus UBA6168. The sequence continues at coordinate 8,950 of JADLHE010000148.1, read as the reverse complement.
TAGCAAACTGGCAATAGCGCATAACCGACGCCCCCTTTGAGAAAAGGCCTCGCCATATTCCTGCTTGTTGTATCCCTGTGCCCGTTCATGGGCACAAAGGCCATTTTATTGCGCCGAAAAGAAGCCGTCAGGGAAGCCGTCAAGGAGCGTATTATGGCAGGCGTTGGTCAGAACGAGCTTACCCAACTAACCTTTCCACTACAAGCCATCGAGACAGAACTGAAATGGAAGCATTCCAAGGAATTTGAATACAAAGGCCAGATGTTCGACGTGGTGAAGTCCGAACAGCGGGGCGACAGCATCAGCTATTGGTGCATCCATGACAAAGCCGAGACCAAGATTAACCACCAATTAGACCAACTCACCGACCTTGAATCAAGCAAAGACCCACAGCACAAAGCCACGCTTGGGAATTTATTGGACTTCTTGAAATCCCTTTTTTGGGAACAAAAAGAACTGCCGCAAATCGTGGCGGTACGCCACAAAAGCCATTTCTCCTATTTTTTATCAAAATACCGGGTTTACCCTTCATCGGACTCCCCGCCGCCAGAATGCGAATGCTCCTAAAAACACGACCTTGCATTCAATTATCCTCCTACCAATAGGGGAATTTTGACGGAATCACCACCGTCAAAAAAGGCGCAGGCTTTTCGTTGGAATCCTCTGTAAAACTGATTGACATGAACAGTACTCAAGAGCGGTTGTCCACTGCGGCATGGGCCATGTTGGAAACGCTTTCGAGGCTCAGGAAATCCGTACAGCAGGAACAGGGATTTTACCATTCAATTTCACCGGGCTTGAAATCAGAAAAACTGGAAAAGGCCTTGTACGAAATTGATGGATTCAGTTCCCAGGTGTCTGGTTTCCTATCCGACATTCACCGACTTGACGAAACAGCTTTGGACGATGCATTCTCAACCATCGAGCAGCGATATGAGAAACTAGTGGCGGCCATCGCTCATTTGTCAAAACAATAGCATACAGTAAAGGGCGGCAGCGCAGGGTTGCGCTGCCGCTTCTTTTTTTCAAGTATCGCCCTCCCCAAACTTTTAAGACAGCAAAGTGAAGATTTACAGCCTGATACATTAGGTTTGCCAGCCAATAAACAGTCGTTCCCGATTCGAGGCTTTACTCGGAAAAGGAACCCTACCCTTCTATGAAAGGACTTACTCGGAGGGCCGTCACTGCCGCCCTTTTCGTTATCGTAATGCTCACAGGCTTGTTCGTCGGCAAAATGTCGTTCATCCTGTTATTTGCCATCATCACCACGCTCTGCCTGTGGGAGTTCCTGAGCTTGGTGCTTCACCACGACTCCCGCCGTGATTTGATTAGGAAACTCATCGGGGTGGCGTTCGGGCTTTCGCCTTTTGTCCTGTTCTCCGTCATACACATGGCCTTGGGCAGCGACGAGCATTTCATCATCATTTCCTCGCTGCTCTTCTTCCCCTTGATATTCATGGCCTTCGTCTATGAGCTGTTCATGCAGTCCGAAAAACCCTTCCAGAACGTGGCCTTCATGGTACTGGGCATGGTGTATATCGGCGCTCCGTTTTCGCTGCTCACTTTCATCGCATTCAATGGCGAGAGCTTCAACGTCTGGCCCATTTTTGGCCTGTTGCTGCTCACTTGGCTGAACGACACTGGCGCCTATCTCATCGGTTCTAAGTTTGGAAAAACGCCGCTGCTGCCCCGCATTTCCCCCAAGAAAACTTGGGAAGGCACCCTTGGCGGCGTGGCCGTCACCTTTTTGGTGGGCTATCTTTTTTGCGCCGCAACGGGCGAACTACGCCTACAGGACTGGATGGTGCTCGCCGCTATTGTCTCGGTATTTGGCGGCATCGGCGACCTCATCGAGTCCATGCTCAAGCGCAGCCTCGGCGTCAAGGACTCCGGCACCCTGCTCCCCGGCCACGGCGGCATGTTGGATAGGTTTGATGCCTTTATTTTTATTCTGCCCTTTGCGGCGGCGTATTTGCTCTACATACGGTGAGAGAGAGTGAGAGGGGTGAGAGAGTGAGAGAGTGAGAGGGGTGAGAGAGTGAGAGAGTGAGAGGGGTGAGAGAGTGAGAGAGTGAGAGAGGTGAGAATTTGGGAAGCAATCAAATAAACTGCTATGACGAACGAAGAATTTAACGAGCAATTCAGGAGGAGGACTCGTGACTTTGCGGTCAGAGTATTAAAATTTTTAGAAAGCGTTCCTTACAATACTGGGACTAAGATTATATCTTTCCAGCTCGGCAAAGCGGCTACTTCTGTCGGCGCAAATTTCAGGGCATTTTGTCGGGGTCGTTCTAAAAATGAGAAATACGCCAAAATATGCATCGTGGTTGAAGAAGCAGACGAATGCGTGTATTGGCTAGACATTTTTGATGGCCTAGGCTACGGTGACAAAAAGGAACTCGCTTGGCTATCCAACGAAGCACTCGAAATACTAAAAGTAACAGCTAAAATCAAATCCTCAATGTCCCCATAACCCCCGTTCTCACCCTCTCTCACTTCTCACTCTCTCACATCTCTCACTCTCTCACATCTCTCACTCTCTCACTTCTCTCACCCTCTAAAAACTCTAAACCATGCGTGAAACCGCCTTCATAGAACAGAACCAGCAGAAATGGCAAGAATTTGAGCAACTGCTGGAAGGAAAGGTGAGCGACCCGGAGAAGCTCAACGAATTGTTCGTACATGTAACGGACGACCTCTCTTTTGCCCGCACTTTCTACCCCAACCGTTCCGTGAGGGTCTATCTGAATGACTTGGCGCAGCGCATTTTCTCCAATATTTACAAAAACAAAAAATCGAGGCGGAGCGCATTTGTGGCGTTCTGGCTGGAGGATTTGCCGAAGCTCATCCATGAATCGAGGATAGAACTGCGGTTGGCCCTGTTCGTTTTCTCCCTTTCGATGGCCGTTGGAATGCTTTCAAGTTGGGCAGAGCCGGATTTTGTGCGTAGCATACTCAGCGACAGCTACGTGAGCATGACCGAGGAAAACATCGAATCGGGCGACCCAATGGCTGTTTACAAAGAGGCTGGGGAGTTCAATATGTTCCTTGGCATCACCTTGAACAATATCTTTGTCGCCTTCATCACCTTCGTGCTCGGCCTGTTCTTCGGCGTGGGCAGCATCGGTGCCTTGATTTTCAATGGGGTGATGGTGGGCGCTTTCCAGTATTTTTTCATCGAAAAAGGCCTGTTCCAATCTTCCTTCCTCACCATTTGTATGCACGGGGCGGTGGAGATTTCGAGCATCGTGGTGGCAGGCGGAGCGGGACTGACGCTGGGCCGGGGCTTGGCTTTCCCCGGCACTTTGTCAAGGGAGCGGTCGGTCCAATTGGCGGCCCGGCGGGGCATGAGCCTGATGCTGGGCATCGTGCCGTTGTTCATTTTCGCTGGTTTTGTGGAAAGCTACGTGACCCGCCACACCGAAACACCAGACTGGCTGCGGGCGGTCTTCATCGCCGTTTGCTTTGGGTTCATGCTTTTCTATTTCGCATTCAACCCGTGGTGGAAGGCCCGCAAAGGCCATTTTAACCAGGAAGAAGACGTCCGGCTGACCCCAGATGCCGAGCGGCGGGTGGATTTCACGCAGGTAAAAACTTCTGGCAGCCTATTTACCGATGCCTTTATTTTTATCAAAAAATCCATCGGGATGGTCTCCCTCGCTGCGCTGGCTGGCAGTATGATTTATTGCTGCGGCGCCTATCTGCTGGCGGAAGTTCCGGCGGCAGAGGTCATCGTGGAAATACAGGATGGCTGGCCATTGACGGCCTTGCGCATTGCCCCCGATTTCTTCAAAAACCCCGGCAGCCAATGGGTTTTCCCGTTTGCCGTCGTTGCCATGAGCATCGTTGTTTTTGCTGCGCAACAACTGGTTTCACGCTGGCGCAACAAGTCGCCCGACGGCTACGAAGACGCCGAGCAGCCAGCCCCAAGCGAGACCTTTGGTAGCCTGCTGCTCAGTTTGTTGAAAACGATGATTGCGATGGCGGTCTTGAGCTTGCTGCTGCTACTGCCGGGAGCCGTGGCCTACTTCTTAATGCTGCCCATCTTTCCCGTGGTTTTCCTTTGGACGCATATCATGACGTATGAAAAAAAAGGGCTTTTCACCGGCATTGCCCGCACCACCGAACTGCTTTCCGAGCAATTTGGCCAGATAGCAGGCGCTTTTTCCATGCTTAATCTCTGCGGAATAATGGCCCTACTGATTTTTGACGCTGGCGTTTTATCCCATCTGCTCAACATCATTGCCATCAATTTCAATTTCAGCCCAGCGGGCGGGGCAGCGTTCTCTGCCATTGGCTATACTTTCATGGTCGTGTTTGCCCACTTGGTTATTTTGGCGCTTGGCGTGGCGGCCAGCAGCTTGGGTTATTTTTCGGCAATGGAAGCCAAAGAGGCTTTTTTCCTAAAGCAGCGGCTGGAAATGATTGGCAAAAGGGCGAGAATCAGGGGACTTGAAAGGGAGGCTTGACCGCAGCATTTCCCAATACTTGCCTATTTTTACTGCCGTGCGCTAGAACGAGACTGCCATTTTATGAACTACTACGATGCCTTTATCAAACTCCTACTTGAAAACAAGCCGCTGCTGCTCTTTCTCGTCATTGCCATCGGCTATTTCATTGGCCGCATAAAAATTGCTGGCTTCAGTTTCGGCGTGGCTGCGGTGCTTTTTGTTGGATTGGCATTCGGTGCGCTCCACCCCGACATGGCGCTGCCCGACATGATTTACATCCTCGGCCTTGTGCTCTTCGTCTATACCATCGGCTTGCGGTCGGGGGCGAGCTTTTTTGCTTCCTTCAAAAAATCGGGGCTGCGGGACAACCTACTGGTTATCGGTATTCTGACCGTTTCGGCGGCGCTCACCAGTGTCTTGGGCAAATGGATGGGGCTGAAAAGCACCCTCACCGCCGGGCTTTTTTGCGGCTCGCTCACCAATACTCCGGCCCTTGCCTCCGTGGTGGACATCCTCAAGCACAGCATCAGCGACCCGGCCAGTACCACAGCGAGGGACCTACTGGCCGAACCCGTTGTGGGCTACTCGCTCGCCTACCCCATCGGCGTCATGGGTGTCATCTTTTTGTTCCAAATGGGCATCCGTTTCTGGAAAATTGATTTCAAAAAAGAAGCCGCCATCACTGCCGAAATAACGGGAGTGAGCACCGAGGAACTCGAACACATCAATGTTTTCGTCACCCAGTCGAGGTTCATTGGGCGAACACTGCGGGAGATTGGGGAGTCGGGCGAACTGGGCGAAATCATCGTTTCCCGCCGATTGCCGTATGGCAGCAATGAAATCGAAGTACCGGGGCCGAGCACCCTCATCAAGTCCGGCGACACGCTGACCTTGGTTGGCCTAGCCAATGAACTGGAGCGCTACCAATCGCTGATAGGCATACCCACCGGGCGTGACCTGAGCTTGGATGCCAGCACGGTGGCTGTTCGGCGCATCTTCGTGTCCAACAAAGCGGTGATTGGCAAGCGCATCAGGGATTTGAAGCTGTACCAGCAATTCAACGGCATCATTACCCGCATCCGCCGGGGTGATGTGGACCTGCCCCGCCACCCCGACCTCACCTTGGAGGCGGGCGACCGGGTGCGCATCATTGCACCGAAGGAGCACATGAAGGAAATCAGTACCTACCTCGGCGATAGCTACCAAAAACTCTCCGAGGTGGACTATATCAGCATCAGCATTGGCATTGCGCTGGGCTTGCTTTTGGGCATGTTGCCTGTGCCGCTGCCGGGCGGTTCCACGTTTCACTTGGGCTTTGCGGCAGGGCCGCTCATCGTCGCATTGATTTTGGGAAAATTGGGGCGCAGTGGCCGAATCGTGTGGGTCATGTCCTTGAATGCCAACTTGACCCTTCGGCAAATGGGTGCTGTTTTCTTTTTGGCTGGCATTGGCTTGAAGGCAGGCTATTCGTTTTACTCCACTTTCCAAACGGCTGGTTTTCAACTGATTATACTGGGTGCCATCGTAACCTTGGTGACGGCCCTGCTCGGCATCTTGCTGTTCAAATTGGTTTTCAAAATGCCTTACAACCTGCTTTTGGGCGTGATGTCCGCCTTGCACACGCAGCCCGCTTGCCTTGCCTTCGCCAATGAAAAAGACGATACGGGCGCTGCGAATATTGGCTACGCCACGGTTTTCCCGACGGCAATGGTGGTGAAGATTTTGCTGGCACAGGTGATTTTGGGGTGGTGATGCTGGATGCTGGATACTGGATGCTGGATGCTGGAAATTTGCGATTAAAACCTGCAACCAATATTGAGGCCGAAGCGGGGGGCGAATTTGAAGTACTCGTGCGAATTATAGGCTTCGTATTGCGTAGCAGTGCCCAAATAGTCCACCGAATGCACTTTGCGGAGCTTGGCGCCAGCAACGATTTCCAAATAAAGCAATTTAAAAAGCGGGAAGTTTTTGCCCAAGACCAAGCCTGTGCCCATTCCCCATCGTTTGCCAGTTAAAGGTGGCGGTGGTTCTAGGTATTCGCCACCCGACCTTATCTTTTTGTGGAATTTTTCCACGAAGCCGCCCACGAAAAAAGCATTTTTGAGCGATTCATTCCCAAGCCTTCCTAGGTGATACCTCGCTTCCAAAACTGCGTTGCCGGTAATCTCTGTTGGGCCGTCGGAACTGCCTTGGCTCCAGCCAAATTTATTGAGCATGAGCTGCAACGACCATGCATCGGCCAACACCCTTTCATAACCGATGCCTGCGGAAAAGACCGCAGTGGGCGTGGGCAAGACACCAAAATGGCCTTTCAGCGCATTTTTTTGAGCAAAAACGGGTGGGAGGAAGAACAGCAAAAAGAGGATGGCAATCGTATTTTTCATAAATGGAATTTGACGGGATGAATATGCATGTTTTTATTGAAATGAGATAAGGTTTTATTGCATTGATGACAGGTTCTTCAACAAAACGCATTGCAAGCCAAACATGCGGCCTCCCTGTTTGGCATCAATTTTGGCCGTTAGTCCTTGCAACGGCTTTCACTCCTTCCACTGATTCCCTTTCATTTTAAACTAGGCTCTTGCATTTGAACTGCGCAAACACATGGTATAGGCCGCTAGGGCCTGCTACCCCCATATTTTTTAATCATCAAACACAGAAACAATGACTCGACTCTATCTCCTTTTGTTTTCACTGCTTACGGCTTTGCCTGTTTTCTCGCAATGGCAGCAGATGGATTGCGCCGAAGGCGGCTATGCCTATTCCATTGAAAAAGTTGGCGACCAGCTTTGGTTGGGCACCAATGGTGGTGTTTACATCTCTCCCAATGCTGGAAAGTATTGGGAGCTTTCAGATGTCATACCCCATGAATACTACGTTTTGGATATGGAGGTTTACGGCGACCAAATCTATATAGTTGCAGGGCCAAGAGGAACTTGGGAGGCATTGGGACTCAGCCCTGTAAAGCTTTACAGAAGCAACGACCTTGGCAAAACATGGCATTCGTCGGTTATTTCAAACATCACCATGACGACCAACCATGAATTTGAATTTATTAAGTCAGGTAGTTCGCTTTTGTTCCGTTGGGAACATTATATCTGTTACCGCTCAATGGATGATGGTGATACTTGGTCGCAACTGCCTTGGCCGCAGGGCACTAAACATGTGTCTTTGAACGGCAGCAATATTCTAACTGCCACCTACAACACCGTTAACCTATCCACCGATTTGGGCAATACATGGCAGACATTGTACAACCCGGGACAAATTGAGCATATTTCATTGATTGATTCTCTCATTTTTGTGAGCAGTGCGAATGGCAACTTCACTTCCACCGATTTAGGCCAAACTTGGGTAAGTGCCTCCACTGATTGGACTAGTTTTCCCAACAGCTATTTTATCTTCACAAGGGATAATAATGGTGCCTTGCTTGCAACAAATTCGTTTTATACGTTTATTTCATTTGACAATGGTACGATTTGGGAAGTAACCAATGTTTTGTCAAGCTATCAAGCAGATTTGCTTTGGAATACAACATTAAATGAGGTTGAATACTTAGACAGTGTTGAATTTAGTGTAGGTTTTGGCGGGGTCATTAAGCGGCCATTGTCAGACTCCTTGGGATATTTCAGCAACGATGGCATTTCTTCAAATATAATGCTGGAAATTAAAGCTGCCCCAAACTATCAAGTTTATTTGACTGCCCATTCAAATCCAATATGGCATTCCACCAATAATGGCCGGGACTGGTCGGGGATTACTGGCAACGCTTACAGCTTATTTTTAGATTATACTCCAGATACTGTTTTTTTTGGGGGGGCAAATGGATTATATTATTACGCCAACGGGGTTTTATATAATAACGGGTTATTGAACCCAAATGGGGCTCATTTCCAAGAGGATAATGGTATCTTCTACACAATATATTTTGACGCAATAAGTGCTTTAGATAAAGACACTTGGACCTTTTTATATTCAATACCGTCACCCAATAATCTTGGTGAAAACTGGCAAGATTTTCTGGTTCAAAATGGGATATTTATTGGCATTGACCAAGATGGAAAAGTTTATAGGACAATTGACAAGGGCGTAACTTGGGAGCAAAACCTAACTGGTGTAGAGGTTTTTGGTGCGCAAAACGGCTACGCACTGGCCAAAAATGTGCTTTTTTACATCAACAATCAAGTCTATGCATTAGGGAGAAATGGCCTTTGGACTAGTACAGACATGGGCATTACATGGTCTATTGTTCCAACTACTGGCCTCCCATTAGACAATAACGGCAATCCAAAACGCTTTACATCCATAGCTGGCACGGGTGGCATCTTGTTTGGGGCCGTTTGGGCACATGGCATTTATGTCAGTTATGATAATGGCCAGAGCTGGGCACCATTTAACGAAGGATTAAACAACTTGAATGCTTTCAGCTGCAGCGCTTATGGCGACATGCTATATCTTTCAGTGTATAACGGCGGCGTTTGGAAACGCAATGTGTTGTC
>JADLHE010000147.1 GCA_020848965.1 Saprospiraceae bacterium | reverse complement strand
TTCAAGCTCTAACAGGGCTGGTTTTCAACTCAACCAAAAAGGTTTAGATTGCTACATAAATGCTGGTATTCAAATTCTTATTTCCGTTCTTATTTGCCTTCGGCAAACCCGACCACGACTTCAAAATGAGCGTGACGGAGGTCGTGTACAAAGAAGAAACCAAGGCATTCGAGGTGAAGGTCTATCTCTTCATTGACGACCTGACGGCTACCCTCACCGGCGACCCAAATGCCGCTTTGCCCACCAGCAAAACCATCGGTGACTACGTGTTGAAACACCTCGAACTGAACGTGAACGGCGGCAAGCAAGTCCTAAGTTTCCAGTCCATTCGCCAAAAAAACGACCAAGTGCTGGCCACGTTTTCCACGCCCGTTTTTACCCAAAAAATAAAAAAGATAAACGTGAAGAACTCACTCCTCATCGAGAAATTCCGGGAGCAGACGAACATGGTCTATGCCCTGCTGCCCGGCAAGGTGCGGGAGACGGAGCTGCTGAATGCGGGGGATGTGGAAGGGGAGTTTAGTTTTTGAAAGATTTTGTAAATTTGTCAAAAAAAGGAAATCATGGGAGCAATAGAAGCATCAAAAAGGGAAGAAATGGGCTACAAGGAAATGGTAAAAAACCTTGATAAGCTGGATGTCACCCGATTGGAAAAATTAAGGAGCCACATTGATAAAGTTGTAGCCTTTAAGAAGTCACCTTCTAAGGCAGAAAGAGAAATGCAATTGGTAAAGGAGATTAAACGGAAAATACCGAACTCACTGATAAAGTACAAGAATTCACTAGTGTCCAAGTTGAAAGATGGGAGCATTGTTGACAAGGAGAAGGAAGACTTAAACTTCACTATCAATTATTTGGATGAGTTGAATGCGGAACGGATTGTTTTGATGGGTGAATTGGCTAAGTTGCGAGAAGTTGACATCCTTTTGGTAGCGAGAGAATTTAACAAACACAATTTATGAGTAGGTATGTTTTCACAGAAGAACAAAAGCTTGCTGTTCTACGGAGAGCAAACTACCAATGCGAATATTGTAAGTTTCCTAAAGATTTTTCCCACGATCACTTCCACTTCGAGCATATTTTTCCGCTGGTAAAAGGTGGTACCAACGACCTCGAAAATGTGGCACTTTCGTGTTATACTTGTAATCTAAAGAAATGGATATTTACCGAGTCAAAAGACCCTGAAAGTGGAGAAACTGCCAACCTTTATAATCCGAGAAATAACGATTGGGAAAAACACTTCAAATGGAACGATGATTTAACGGTGATAATCGGATTGACTTCCACTGGCCGAGCTACTATTCAACAATTGGACATGAACCGCCCTGGTCTTATCAACGCAAGAAAAGCCCTAGTCTCCCACGGAGCGCACCCCGCCCAAAACAAAATCACCTAACATGAAATATATCATTACCCTCCTCACATTCCTTTTTTTCGCTTGCGCAATCACCGCCCAAGTCAAATCCAACCACGGCAACAAATTCGAGCAGCTCGAACACGTACTGCCCGACCCAACGCCTTACCGGGGCGTGGACGGAGCGCCCGGCCCGGACTACTGGCAACAGCGCTGCGACTACAAAATTGACGCAACACTGGACACCGAGAACCAGCGGCTGAGCGGCACGGAGACCATCACCTATCATAACCAGTCGCCGCATACGCTGGGCTACCTTTGGCTGCAACTGGATGAAAACCAGCACGTTGGCCACAATGACATGCACCATTTCAACGGCAGCAACGTGGAGCAGGTGATGGACGAGCGGGCGCTCTACATGCTGGAGCAATGGAAAGACCTGACCGAGTACGGCCATAATATCGAGGCGATAACAGACGCCACGGGCAAGCCGCTGAAATACACCATCAACCAGTCGATGATGAAGGTGGATTTGCCGAAAAAGCTGCTGCCGGGCGAGACTTTCAGTTTCAACGTGAAGTGGAACTACAAGCTCGTCAACCGCATAAAAGGCCCGTGGGGACGGGGTGGCTACGAGTACTTCGAGAAGGACGGCAACTATATTTTCACCATCAGCCAATGGTATCCAAGGCTCTGCGTCTATTCCGACGTGACGGGCTGGCAGAACAAGCAGTTCACCGGACGGGGCGAGTTTGCGCTCACCTTCGGCAATTTCGAGGTGAAAATGACCCTGCCCGATGATTACATGATTGCCTCCACGGGCGAATGCCAGAACTACGATAAAATGCTCACGAAGGAGCAATTAGCCCGTTGGAACAAGGCGCAAACAGCCACCGAACCCGTGGAAATGGTGACCTTAGACGAGGCCAAAAAGAACGAAAGCAGCCGCAGCAAAAAGCTGAAAACCTGGCATTACAAGGCCGAAAACGTGCGGGACTTCGCTTGGGGTGCCAGCCGGAAATTCGTTTGGGACGCCGTGCCGCATTACAACGAAAACGGTAAAAAAGCCATGTGCATGAGCTATTACGGCAAGGAAGCCTACCCGATTTACAGCCGCTACTCGACCCGTGCAGTGGCGCATACGCTCAAGACCTACAGCCAATACAGCATCCCGTACCCATACCCCGTGGCCATCAGCGTGGAGGCGTCCAGCGGCATGGAATACCCGATGATTTGCTTCAATTTCGGGCGGGCAGAGGAGGACGGAACTTACACGGAAGGCAACAAACTCGGCGCTATCGGCGTCATCATCCACGAGGTGGGTCACAACTATTTCCCCATGATAATCAACTCCGACGAGCGACAGTGGTCGTGGATGGACGAGGGGCTGAACACCTTCATTCAAACTTTGGCGCAAGCCGAATTCGACAACAACTGGAACCTGCGGCGTGGCCCGGCGCATACCATCGTGCCGTATATGAAATCAAACCCCGACCAGTTGGAACCCATCATGACCAACTCCGATAATATCGTGGAGTTTGGCTCAAATGCCTACGCAAAGCCCGCCGCTGGCCTCAACATCCTTCGGGAAACCATCATGGGCCGGGAGCTGTTCGATGCGGCCTTCAAGGAATACTGCCAACGCTGGGCCTTCAAGCACCCCACGCCCGCCGATTTCTTCCGCACGATGGAGGATGCCAGCGGCGTTGACCTCGACTGGTTCTGGCGGGGCTGGTTCTATGAAATCGAGCCGGTGGACATCTCGCTGGACAGCATCGCTTGGCTGAAAGTGGACATGGACAACAACCCTCAGCCCAAGGAAATCACCAATACCAACAAGGCCGAGGAGCCTTTTCAGGACATTTCCAAAATACGCAACCGGGAAGCCGGGATGCAATTCGCCGTGGAAGCCGACCCCGACCTTGTGGACTTCTACACGACCTACAAGCCTTGGGAAACCTCGGACTCCGTACTGACCAGCAAGACCACCCTCTACGCTGAAGCGTTCAGCACACAGGAGAAGGAGGAAAAATTTGGGAAGAAGAACTACTACGAACTCCGCTTCACCAACAAAGGCGGCATGGTGATGCCGATTATCTTGGAATGGTCTTTTGCCGATGGCACCAAGGAAATCGAGCGCATCCCCGCTGAAATCTGGCGCAAAAACGAAAACGCCGTGACCAAGACTTTTGTAAAAGATAAAACCGTTCAATCCATTAAACTAGACCCCTATCGGGAAACGGCGGATATTGACGAAAAGAACAACACCAAGCCCATGCCGACGGTGCCGAAATTGTTTCAAGTTTATAAAAAGAATAAAGAGGAACAGGTGAAGAATCCGATGCAGCGGGCGAAGTTGAAGCCGTAAAAAAATAATGGGGCATTGTTTATGGCTTCAACAACTTTGCTATATTTACCCCACAAACCCTACATACTATGACAGAACGGGAATTCATCCTAGCAAAAATCAAATTGCATCAACAATGGCTTATGTTATTATCAAAAGGCAACATGGACAAAGAATCGTTTGGACTGCCAAAGGGTGTAAGCATCCAGGAAGAAATCGACAGGGTGCTTGATGAACTGATTGAACTCAGGAAACAATTGAGGCGTTTAGACGAACAATAATAATAACCGCTTAACACGAATAATATCATGGTCGCAAAAAAATCACACATACCCAAACCTTCCGTTACCTTTCGAGAGGCCAATGAAGATTTGGTCAATTCCATTCGTGAAGTTTTGGAACGAGATTCACTGACACAGGAAGACAAGGAATGGTTGGCTGGGGAGTTGGACGGCTTGATTGAAAGCCTGCAAAAAGCAAAAACCAAGTTGGCGAATAAAAAGGCAGCTTGATTGGAAATATAGATAAAATAGGTGACACCTTTCAAAAAGGTGTCACCTATTGCAGCCTATTGCCGATTGAATATAAATTGAATTCCCGCGCTTCCATAGAAAATCTGTACACCATCTTCAGCGCCTACCCACTGAAAGGGCGGCTCCATCATTGCCCCTGCGGCTGCATTTCCGAAGAACAGGAAAGGGAAATATACAAAGCGCCGCTGCGACAATTATCGTATGAAAACCTCGGTTTTTATGCCACAAAAGCCATGACCACTTGGGGCGAATTAAACGACTATAAGCATTTTTTGCCGAGGATAATTGAACTATATGCAGCCAATGAATACAATGGGAATATTGACCTCACCGATATTCACAATAAACTCAAATATGGCGACTGGCAAAACTGGCCAGCAGCGGAACAAGAAGGCATCAAAGCAGCGATATTGCATAAATGGACAGAACGGGTCAATCATAACGAAGCCAATTTGTCGCTGTTTGATTTAAAAGAATATGGCTTATTCTTTACCATCAAAACATTGTTCAAAGCGTGGCAATACCCAGAAAACCCAGTCGCACTGCGCAATTTCATCGAATTCTGCCATGACGAGATGCAATATATTTTCAACCCTTTTGAAAAACTAAAGATAGACGAAGAGGATAAAAAAGAGGAGCTATTACGTTGCTTTAAAAAAGATGGACTAATAGAAAGCCTAGAAGCGCTATTCTTTGAAGTCGAGGCAAAAGATGCGGAGTATGCCTATATCGTTTCCATTG
>JADLHE010000146.1 GCA_020848965.1 Saprospiraceae bacterium | reverse complement strand
TATCAGGCTGTTCTTCGTAAATATATTTAAGGGCATCGTCGGCATTGTCTCTCACTGCGGCGAGTTTATAGCCCATTTCATCAAGCAACATTTCAACGTCCAATGCTGCTGAACGGTCGTCTTCGACCAAAAATACTTGGAGGCTTTGCATGTGTTGGTCTGTGTTCTTTCAGAATAATAATCGGCTGACGAGATTGAAGTTGTGACTATTTGACGATTCTGTGGATTTTGGTCACAAAAATTGAAATTAAGTTTCGAAAATAAATTTTGTGGAATAATGGGGCTTAGGTACTCATCCACGTACATTTTCTAAAATCAGGCATAAATCAGCGGCCATCCCAATCACCTCCGTAAGCTAAGGCTAACGTCTTGGCTTGCGTTGTTTTACTCCACGATATTGATGAGCACTCGGTAATCATCGTACTTGGCGTCTTCCCCCTTCATTTCCAAAATCTCTAGCTGGTTGTTGGCTCCTTCATCGGCATAAAAATCCTCAATTTCCATCAAGGTTTGGCGGCAGCGGATTTCCACCAGCCCTTTAGCCAACTGCTCCATGCGCCATTTCCAGGTGGCCTGCATCCGGGTCAGCACCAATTCGTTCACTTCCCGGTGGTCGTCGCTCGGCGAAATGGGGTTTATGTGTTGAAAAGCCCGTGTGTTTCGTGCCAACATCTTGCCATTTTCAACGATGAAATAGGCGGTGTGCGCCCATTCGCCCACAGTGGACAATAATCGGGAATACAGCACCAATTGAAGGTCTTCGCCATTTCGGATGGCCGACTCCCGCCAACCGCTGCCCCGCCACTTGATGTCAACCACCGCCAGTTCTTGTGCCCCGTTCGCATTGTTTCGCTCCAAAACCAAGTCGGCAATGCCCTTCACGTCTGTGTCCTGTGCTGTTGGGAATTTCCCGTCAAGCTCCTTCTCGGTTGCCAACACCCGCCATCCATTGTCCCGGATATGGGCGATGAGGCTCCAAGCTGCGAATTTTAATTTGTTGACGAAGGCCACGCGGTCAGGCTCACGGCCATACAGCAGCAGTACGGCTCCTTCCCTCGCCAACAAACGTCGGCATTCTTGCTCCACTCGGCCTTCCACTTCGGCCTTGTTCATGCTATGGATGTCTTCCTTCAAAATTTTCTCGAATACCCTGTGGGCAAGGTTGCCCATCAAGGTGTTGTCGGGCACCACACTTAGTATGCTCGACTTGTTCAGCTTGATTTTATACTTGAAAAACCATTGGTATGGGTAATAAAACAGCGTTTCCAAGCTGGTCAGCGACTCCCGCTCCCGCTGCATGTTTTTTGGGTTGTTGATTTGTAAAAAAGCTGCTGGCCTGCCCAGTTGCCGAAGCGGAACGACCACGAATTGGGGTAGGGTGTAGTGCTGCGCAAAGGTTGTGCTGCTTTCATCCACCGCTTGCGTGATTGCTTCCAAATTGCAGAATGCAGCCTGAAGGTCGCCGAAAAGTGGGTGCGGGTTCACGGATGTGCCATCCACCGATTCGGGCAGCACCAATACGAGGCGCTTGGCCGCTGCCAGCACTGGCCGCCGTTGCTGCCAAAGCTGGCGGGCGTTTTCTTGCTCAGGCGTATCGGGCAGGATGCCGTTTTGCGCCAGCCAAGCCCGCTCCGCTTTTGACCATTTCGAGAAAAAATGAGGCTGCTCCTGCTGCGTGAAGTTCCACCACCACACTTCTTCCACTGCTCCTGTAAAAGCTGCGGGATGTTGCACGTAGGGCAAACTGCCGATTTCCCTTGGCTGGAACACCACGGGGGATGGCTCGTAAATCGTCCGCACGATGCGCTCTAGTTCCAAGTGTGCCAGTTCCCGTTCTGGCAAGGCGTTCAATAACTCGGTGATTCGTTTTGCTTGTTCGCTGAGCACAATGAGCGACTGATTCCGGCCATTGCCCTCCTCGAAAGCGCTGATGGCCCATTGCCGCAGGTGATCAAAAATGGTGATAACCTCGTTTTTGGGCACCTTGCGCCCCATGTCGTACCTGCGCCGCTCGAACCAGAAATTGTACTGCCGCCGTTGCTCGTTTACTTCTGTAAGTGATTCGTTTTCAGTGAGTTGCTCGAAATAGCGATTGACCATTGCATACCAACCTTCGCCTTGGATTCCCGGCATGGCGGCCACATGGTTGGCGATAAGGGTCGCTAGTTCATCGGCCAAAGGCTTTACCGAAAGCGAGACGAACTCCAGCACTTGGTATGGGTTCACGGGTTCCCAGAGGAAGGCCGTCACCAGCTTCAGGATTTGTAAGGTGGGCCTTGCCAATGAGCTGCTTTGAAGCCCAAGGCTGGGTTGCCCTTCCTGCATCAATGCCATGTCGAGTGCATGGCTTCGCTCCGAAATGAGGAAAACAGGCTTTGCCAATGTATCGCTTCCTACTGGCCAGTTCAGCTTTGCCAATTGCGCAATCCATGAAGCTGCCTCGCTCGAACGCCTTGCCCGCAACAGCAATAGGGAGCCATCGTTTTTAAGGATGGACTTTTTGACTTTCGTTTGGCCGTTGGCCAACAAACGGTGCTGGAAATCTTGGAGGTCGGTATTTGGTATGGAAGTGGGGGAGGGGAGCGGCAATTCTTGAACTGCTTTGCCTAGCTTTTTCCCTAATTTTTCAAAAAAACGCTGAAAATGGCGGGGCAGAAGTGCCATTGGCTCATTGGTACATACTTCCTCAATAGGCAAACTACTTTCGTCCAACGAAGTCAAGACGGCATGGAATCGGTCGGCGTAGCCTGCTGTTAGCTGTGTGGTGTCTTCTGTTTCCGAAAGGAAAGACTTTTCTATTTCGACAATGGTTGAGAGTCTAGGTGGGGTGTCTTCCGTCACCTGAAAATCCCAGCCTGCCAGCAACAATTCGTCCCGGCGGGAAAGCAGTTCAGCGGATGTGGTGAAGGGGTCAGCCTCGAATGATTTTTGATAAAACGCATGGTCGTGCGCTGCCAAATGTTTTATCAGCGCTTGTCGGTACTGTTCCACCCGCAGGTAGTCAATATCGTTGGAATGCCCTCCCAGGCCCAACCATGACTCTATGAGCGCCAACAGACCTTTAGGGCCAGTATAATGGACGCCCGCCTCGGTTTCGGGCCTAGGCAGTGAGTCGTTGTCAAGTTGGAGGCCAAATATGAGTTTCACGGTGTGCTATTTTTTGCAAACTTAGTCAGAAATTGACTGGATTTTGTGCAAAAAACTGGATTGTTGCAGCTCGGTGGCCTTAGAACTGAAATGGTTTTCGCCTGTTCTCATGGGACAATTATTGCGCAGCAGATGAATAGACTTCAATACGAAACCTCGCCTTACCTCCTTCAACATGCAAGCAACCCCGTGGACTGGTATGCTTGGAAGCCCGAAGCGATTGAGCGGGCAAAAATGGACGGGAAACCTATCCTCGTCAGCATTGGCTACTCCACCTGCCATTGGTGCCACGTGATGGAACGGGAGAGCTTCGAGGACCACGAAGTGGCGGAGTTCATGAACGAACACTTTGTTTGCATCAAGGTGGATAGGGAAGAGCGGCCCGATGTTGACCAAATTTACATGGAAGCCTGCCAAGTAATGACGGGCGGCGGCGGCTGGCCGCTCAACTGCTTCCTGCTGCCAGATGGGCGGCCATTTTACGCTGGCACCTACTATCCGCCTGTTCCGAACTATAATCGCCCATCGTGGCTGCAAGTGCTGATGAACCTCTCGCACGCTTATCAAAACAAGCAGGAGGCGATAGAAGACCAAGCGCAGCGGTTGACCGATATTATCAAGGATTCGGGCAAGACCTTTACGGGTGGCAACAAGCTCCGGGTGGTAACGGATGAAAAGCCATTTTCGCCAGAATTGCTGAAAAAGGTTTATGCAAACCTCCAGCGTCAATTCGATGCGGCGAACGGTGGTTTTGGTGGGGCACCCAAGTTCCCCGGTACCATGTCACTGCACTATTTGCTTGCCTATCATTTTCATTTTGGTGAAAAATCAGCACTTGACCATGTGATGCTATCGCTGGACAAGATGGCGATGGGCGGTATCTATGACCAACTTGGTGGCGGTTTTGCCCGCTATGCCACCGATTCGAAGTGGCTAGTGCCGCATTTTGAGAAAATGCTCTATGACAATGCACTGCTGGTCGGTATTCTGGCGGATGCCTATAAGCTGACCAAAAAAGAACTTTATAAGGAAACAATCGAAGAGACCCTGGCTTGGGTGAAGCGAGAAATGACTAGTCCGGAGGGCGGCTTCTTCTCTGCTCAAGACGCTGATTCGGAAGGAGAAGAGGGGAAGTTCTACGTCTGGGATGCCGAAGAGGTGCAGCAAGTGCTTGGTGAAGATTTTGAATTATTTTCCAAATTTTATGATGTGACCCAAAAAGGAAATTGGGAAGAAAAAAATATTATTTGGAGAAAAATTGATTTTGAAGAATTTGCCAATGAGGCCGGACTTGAGCTTGTTGAACTAAAAAACCGTTTGTTCATCTGCCGCCAAAAACTGCTTGAAGTCCGCAATCGGCGGATATGGCCAAGCCTTGACGACAAGCACCTGCTCGACTGGAATGCCCTTATGTGCTCGGCTTATGCGAGTGCCTACTCGGCACTGGGCGTTGAAGCTTACCGAGAAGCCGCCGTCGTCAATATGAACTTCATGTTGGAGAAGTTCAAGCAATCGGATGGAGTGGCCCTGTTTCATACCTATAAAAATGGGCAGGCACAGTACGATGCCTTCTTGGATGATTATGCTTATTTAATAGACGCTTTGCTGAATGTGGCGGAAATAACGGCCAAGCATGATTATGTTTTGCAAGCTGGGCGATACATCGAATTTGATTTTGAACATTTCCTTGACCTAGTTGATAAAATGTTCTATTTTACGTCAGCGCAACAAAAAGACGTTTTGTTGCGGCGAAAAGACCTGTACGATTCAGCTACCCCGTCGGGAAATTCCATCATGGTGCGAAACCTGCAACGGGCTGGCTTGCTGTTGGGGCGTGAAGACTGGGCTCAACACGCCTCAGAGATGCTGCTTACCATTAGGGACTCGATAGAGCGTTACCCATCTTCGTTCAGCCAATGGGCTAGCAGCACGATGGGCGAGGTTTTTGGTTTAGCCGAGGTGGCGGTAGTCGGGGAGCAGGCGCTGAATTTTGCAAAAGGAATCAATGCAGGCTATTTGCCGAACAAGGTGCTGATGGCCTCCGTTACGGGAGATGAAAACTTCCCTATGTTGAAGGACAGGCCATCGGAAGGGCACACATTAGTATATTTATGTGAAAACTACACTTGTCAGCGGCCAGTGGATACGATTGAAGCTTTCAGGCAATTATTTTTCAGAACGAGAGTTATTGGAGAGACCGTATCTTGAAAAATGCCAGATGGGAGATATTTGGGGAAAAGAAGGAATTGTAGAATTTTCAATTTTACCAAAAGTCTATGAAAATAACGTTTACTTTTTCGCTTTTGCTGATACTAGCTTTGCCCTTGCTGGGACAACAACCTACGCAGTACAGCCTCTATAAAGAGAATAAATTTGCGTTCAACCCGGCCTATGCTGGCTTTGACAACTCACTAAGCATAACCGGAGTGTACCGAACCCAATGGGTCGGGCTTTCGGGGGCACCCGTTACCCAACAGTTCAATGCGCACATGCCATTGTATATCCTGGGAGGTGGAGTGGGGGCGTCCATAGAGAATGAAACCATTGGTTCGTCCCGTCAAACTGCTTTCAGTGCTAGTTACGCCCGACACCTACTAGTTGGCAAGGAATCGGTTTTTTCAATCGGCCTTTCCGCAGGGTTGGTACAGCGACAGTTGGATGGCTCAAAGATTCGGACACCCGGCACTACCATTGACGACCAAGGAAACGTTATCTCGCACGATGAAAATTTGCCGCTAGGAACAGAAGGCGGCATTGGGCCAACGGCCAATGTTGGGGCCTTTTATCAGAATAACAATTTCCAAATCGGACTTTCGGCAGTAAATTTGCTTGGCAACAAGCTGAACATGTCGGGAAATGACTTTCAACAAGAACGAACTTATTTCCTCTACTTAGGCTATCAGCTTGATTTCAGTAAAAACTTGTCGGTAGTTCCCACAATTTTATTGAAATCTGACGTCAATCAAACGCAAATGGATTTTTCCTTAACAACCAGGTTCAACGAAAATATCTTTGTTGGCGGTTCGTTAAGAGGATACCATGCCAATAGTATTGATGCAGTGGTTTTGATGGGCGGCTTCAAGTTGAGTGACAAGATTTCAATAGGGTATGCCTATGATTTGGGCCTTTCGAGTTTGAAAACAGTGAACTCGGGTTCCCACGAAATCATGCTGAGCTACAATTTAGGCATTCCGATAGGAAACGGCAAACCACCAGCCATCATTTACAACCCTCGTTCCCTCTGAAAAAAGCTTCTAAAGCAAATAGCTCCTTGTTTGGCATCAAAAAATACGGGACCAGTAAATTAAAATAGGCTAAATCACACTATTTTAAAAAAAAGTGTCGTTTTTGTCAGGCGTAAAGTGTTAATTTCGCCCCTTTGTTGGCAGAAAATTCAAGCAACTGTTTGAATTCAAAGGCAAAGCGTTATTTTTACGTCTCTTTTTCACTAAAGAAGGAAAACTCGGGTGTTAAAAATGAAAAAACTATTAAAGACTTCGATTGCGTTGCTGGGTTTGGCGGCGCTGATTTCATCTTGTGGCAGCAAGGAAACAGGACAGCTCACCGGCGTTCTTGAAAGGCCAGAATGGAAAGGCATCAATCCTTACGGTATGGTGTACATCCCCTCTGGTACTCTGCACATTGGGCCTAGCGACCAAGACATTTCCAACACTTTCGTTCAGCGGCCAAAATCCATCTCCATCCAAGGTTTCTACATGGATGATACGGAGATTACCAACAACGAATACCGTCAGTTTGTCTATTGGGTCAAGGATTCCATCGCCCACTCCTATTTGAGCCATTTCATCACTGATGAAGAAAGTGGAGAAGAGCGAATTGACTGGGAATACGAGATAGACTGGACGGATCAAACCCTCCAAGACCTCTACTATCAGGGCGACGACCAATTCGCTGGTCGTAAAGAACTTGATGTAAGCAAAATGGAGTTTGAATATGAATGGTATGATTGGCATGCTGCTGCCCACGATCAGGGCAAATCGCCAAGAACGACCTTCATCAAGCGTAAGACCATCAATGTTTATCCAGATACAATGGTTTGGATACGTGATTTTGCGTATTCTTACAACGAGCCAATGACTCGTAACTATTTCTGGCATCCAGCTTTTGATGATTATCCAGTAGTAGGTGTTGACTGGCACATGGCTACTGCTTTCAGCTACTGGCGCACCAAGCTTTGGGATACCTTCCAAGCTGCTCGTGAAGACGGCATCAATTCGGAAGACTTCCGCCTTCCAACAGAGCATGAGTGGGAATACGCAGCTCGCGGTGGCCACGACTTGGCGCCATACCCATGGGGCGGTTACTACCTCCGCAACTCTAAAGGTTGTCTACTCGCCAACTTCAAACCTGGCCGTGGCAATTATCCAGAAGATGGTGGCCAATACACCGTTAAGGCTGATGCCTACTTCCCTAACGACTATGGTCTGTACAATATGTCTGGCAACGTAGCAGAGTGGACTTCTACTGCTTACTACGAAAATGCCTATTCCTTTATGCACGACCTCAACCCTGATATCCGCTACGATGCAACGGATGATGATACCGAGGCAAACAAGCGCAAGGTGATTCGTGGTGGGTCTTGGAAAGATGTAGCGTGGTTCCTTCAGACTGGCAACCGTCATTGGGAATACCAAGACACTACCAAGTCATACGTAGGCTTCCGCTGTGCGCTCACTTTCTTGGGCCGTTCTATCAACGATTTTTAATAAATCTTGAAAAAATAAATTCAAAATGGGTAGTAATACAGTTACTATCCATTTTTTTTTATTTTCGCGTCGCAAAATCTTCCCTTCAAAACAAAGGCTTAAATTTTTTGCTTCCACATTCAAATAGCCTGTTACCTTTTCAGGAAAGGGCATTATTTGCTGAGGAAAACATCCTTTGCTTTAATCTGAATTTAGCTAACCTAATTAAAACGAGTAAAAATGAGTTTCGTAAAAACTAAAGGATTCAAGTATTTCAAAAATCTTTTGATTGGTGTTGGTGCCGCTATCGTATTGATGGGTGCCTTGTTCAAGCTTGAAAGCTGGCCATTTGCCAGTGAAATGCTTATCACTGGCCTCTCTATTGAGGCAATTATCTTCCTTTTCTTGGGTTTGATTGGCCCAGAGCCAGATTATTATTGGAGCAAACTCTACCCAGGTCTTGATGACTATCATGCCAACCTAACGCCGCTAGCTGCAGGTCCACAAGGCAAAATAGACATGGGCACTCCACTTCACGGTGACGTGATTGAGAACCAGTTGGGTGGTATGTTGACCGAGCTTCAGACAATGTCTAAGAGCCTTTCTTCATTGAAAGCACTCCAAGAAGTTGATTTCTCAGGTACTAGCGACCAGCTCAAGACAATGAACAACTTCTACACAAAGTTGAACGAGGCTATGGCCGATCTCAATGACTCTATTGCTGACACCAAAGTTTACAAAGACCAATTGGGTGTTTTGAACAAAAACCTGTCTGGTTTGAACGGTGTCTATGGTGGCATGTTGAATGCAATTGCTAGCTTCCGCCCGCAGCAGTAATCCGAATGGCATCTTGCGGCTGATGATTAACTAAATTGTTTAACGAAAAAAAAATAGCAAATGTCCATTCCAAAGGAGCCGCGGCAGCTGATGATTAACCTGATGTACTTGGTACTCACGGCGCTGCTCGCATTGAACGTTTCTGCAGAGGTGATGAATGCCTTTATCACACTTGATAATGGTAATAAAACCAGTACAGGCATTGTGAACTCACAACTTGACCAGACTGTAAAAGGGCTTAAAAGTCTTTTGAACGACGACTCAAAGGCCAAGTACCGTGCTATCGGCCCAGCAGTTGATGAAATACGTGGGGAGGTTGTCAACTTTAATTCTTATGTTGACCAACTTCGTGACCTCTTGCTTGATGCTGGTGGCAATATGAACAAAAAAGTAGATGAAGGTGATTACCAAGAGAGCTATGGCAAGAAAGTGCCAAGAGGCTTGAAAAATAAGGACATCACTACTCGTATGCTTGTTGATGAGAAGAAAGGTGCAGAGCTTAAGGCAAAATTAGTAGAAGTCAAGCAAAAAATGATTGACACTTATACTAAGTTGCTCAATGAAAATGGTGAAAAATTCGGCCTTAAAAAGGATGAAATTGATAGCCGTATTCAGGGTATTGCCAACAACCTTCCGCTTACAATTGATGACGAAACATGGAAGAAAAGCGATAAGAAAAGCTGGGAGGACTTCAAGTTCCGCCAAATGCCACTTGCCGCAGTTCTACCGCTGTTGAGCCAAATGCAAGCTGATGCCAAAAGCTCTGAAGCTTCATTAGTCAACAATATGGCTGAACTTGCTGGTGGTCGTGTTGTCGAATTTGACGCCTTCTTCCCCGTGGTTTCTGCTAAGAAATCTTATCTTATTTCAGGTGAGCCTTTCGAAGCGGAGATTTCAGTTGGTACCTATAGCTCACAAATCAATCCATCTGACATTGGTATCTTTGTGAACGGCAGTAAAATACCAGTTGGAAATGACGGTAAGGCAAAATACACTGCCCGTACCGACGGATTAGGTGAAAAAACACTCAAATTGGATGCTCAAGTTCGGAACCCACTTACGGGTGAAGTTTCTAAAGGCAGCTCAACTTTCACCTATGAGGTAGGCCAGAAATCTGTAGCAATCTCTGCCGATAAAATGAACGTGTTCTACATCGGTGTAGAAAACCCAATTTCTGTTTCAGCAGCAGGCGTTTCCAGCAACGACCTCAAGATTGGTATCTCTGGTGGTGGTGGTTCACTTTCCAAAACGGGTAGCAATACTTGGACCGTGAAAGTTACGTCCGTTACAGATGATTGCAAAATCACGGTGAGTGCGAAGGATATGAATGCCAGCAAAGCTTTCCGTGTAAAGCGTATTCCTGACCCCGTTGCAAAATTGGGCAACAAGGCGGATGGCGAAATGGGTAACGGTGAATTCAAGGTACAAAAGGGCCTGATTGCTTGGCTGGAAAACTTCGACTTCGAAGCACGTTGCGAAATTCAAGGCTTCAACCTTGTTAAGGTTTCAAAGCGTGAAGACCCTGCTGAAGCACCAAACAATGGTGGCTCATTCAGTGGTAAGGCAGCTAACTTGGTAAATGCTGCTAAGCCAGGTGACACATTCTATTTTGAGAATGTAAAAGCCCGGTGTCCTGGTGACGCTGCTGGACGTAAAATCAACTCTTTGGTGTTCAGGATTAAATAAAATTTGAACACTGAATACTAACTGCCGGGGAGTATAAGTTTTATCCCGGTAGTTAGTATTTTTTCATTTTGAAAACTTTTGAGAAACATGAAGTTTGCATTCAGACTGTTCAGTTTGGTTTTTATGCTCATGCTTTGCAATATTAGCTTTGCGCAGCAGCCAGAAAATATCTTAACGGAATCCAGCGATCCTAACGAAGGACGCCCATTGGATGATATCGTTGGCAAAAGGCTCACAGGTGATAAGCGTCTATTGCCTTATGACCACGTGCGTGAAGCTGATATTTTTTGGGAAAAACGCATTTGGAGGGTTGTTGATATTCGTGAGAAAATGAACCTGCCATTCGCTTATCCAGAGCGTCCTTTCTTCTCCATTCTGATGGACGCTGCAACCGGTGGTGAGATTACAGTTTACAGCACCGAGGATGACAAATTCTCCTCCAAACTTACTCCAGATGAAGTAGCTTCAATGGGTGCGACTATTGACACCGTCATAACTTTTGACCCTGAAACGTATGAAGAACAGATACAAGTCGTTAGGAACGACATTAACCCAGAAGATGTTAAGCGCTTCCGACTCAAAGAGGTTTGGTTCTTTGATGAAGAAACCTCTACGCTACAAGTTCGCATTTTGGGTATCGCTCCCCTAATTGACAAAACGGACGAGAACGGCAACTTCCTCTATGAAAAGCCGATGTTTTGGGTGTATTACCCAGAAGCTCGTGAAATACTCTCAAGGGAAAGGGTGTTCAATGCAGGTAATGATGCAAGCCCTATGACTTGGGAAGACTTAATGGAAATGAGATTTTTCTCAAGCTATATCTATAAGGAATCCAACGTGCGTGATCGTCGTATCCAAGATTACCTGACAGGTATTGACCTGTTGTTGGAAGCTGATAAAATCAAGCAGGAAATCTTCAATTTCGAACACGACCTTTGGTCATATTAATTTGAAGAGCCTTCTAAGAAAAGGTTCGATGCCATGCATCGAACCTTTTTTGTTTTTAGAAACTACTACTTTGACTCCTTCCATGTCTTGAAAACAGGCATTTGTGATGGTCTATCATTTGGGATTTCTCTCAGTGGTTCACAAGGTTTCAAAGTGTCAAAAAGCTCCTTCGGCAATTGCTGGTAAAGCTCCGTCCCCTTGGTTTTCCAAGCAATCATTTCATCGCTTACCTCCTTTATCACCCTCCCCGGATTTCCCACAACCAAGCTCCGCCTAGGGATTTTAGTTTCAGCGGCCACAAAACAAAGTGCTCCAACTATACATTCCTCGCCAATTTCCACGTTGTCCATTACAACGGCGTTCATGCCTATCAGTGAATTTCGGCCAATAGTCGCTCCATGTATGACGGCCCCATGCCCGATATGTGCCCCTTCGTGGAGGCGAACTGTCACGCCTGGGAACATGTGAATCGTGCAATTCTCCTGTACATTGCAGCCATCTCCTATGACAATCTCACCCCAATCGCCCCGGATAGCAGCCCCTGGCCCTACGTAAACATGTTTGCCAATGATGACATTGCCTGTCACGGCAGCCTGTGGGTGAACAAACGATGACTCGTGCACCACTGGCCTGTATCCATTGAATTCGTAAATCATTTCATGCAAGTTTAAAAGCCAACCACACAGCGCTCCGCCTCCAGTAAGTTTAGTTCGGAATCCACCTTGAAGCTGCTTTTTTCATTGTCAAACTCGTCTTTGAACTGTACCTTCAGTTCCTTGCGCTTCATCGCCTCTAAAAAACGGCGAGCGTCTTCCCTGTTTTCCAAAATCAAAGGCGGCACGGGCGTTGGCTCGCCGCTTTTGTCCTTAGCGACCATCGTGAAATAGGAAGTGTTCGTATGTTTCACAGTGCCTGTCTCCACGTTTTCGGATGTCACCCTCATGCCTATCACCAAGGATGTTCTGCCCACATAGTTCACCGAGGCATAGATGGATACCAGCTCGCCTACAGCAACGGGGGCCTTGAACTCAACCCCATCCACTGATACTGTGACGCAATAGCCGCCAGCGTGCTTGGCTGCACAGGCATAGGCTGCTTTGTCCATCAAGGAAAGCAGGATGCCACCGTGGATTTTGCCACCGAAGTTGGCATATGCCGGAATCATCAGTTCCGTCATTACCGTTTGCGAGGCAGAAACGGGTTTCGGCGTTAAAACTGGATTTTGTTCCATAATTATTTGAAAATCAAGGGCGTAAAAATAGAAAAACCCCCATGAAACACACGTCGCATGGGGGCTTTTGTTGAATTGTCAGCCTTACATTACCTCAAACGAAAGCTTGAGGCTAACACGGTATTTATCCACTTCGCCTTTTTCATTCACCGTCACGCTTTGGTCTTGTACCCATGCAGACCGGATTCCCTTCAACGATTTGGATGCCTTCGCAATGCCGATTTGGGTGGCGTCCTCCCAGCTTTTGTCCGATTCGGACAAGATTTCGATGACTTTCATTACTGCCATAGCCTAAAGTTTTTAATGGTAAAAAATGAGTTTTCACACACGGCCATTTCAGCCGCTTGGCTCGAAGATAACAAGAAAAGCGCAACCGAATAACTCAAGTCACGCTTTTCTTATGGACCCTTTGATTATTTTTCTGGTACAAACCGCATGGAAAGCGAGTTGACGCAGTGCCGAGTGTTCTTCTTCGTCAGCCGCTCACCCTCGAACACATGGCCAAGGTGGCCGCCACAGTTGGCACAAAGAATTTCGACCCTGTGCCCGTCGGCATCTGGTTCATGGCGCACCGCACCGGGTATTTCATCGTCGAAGGCGGGCCAGCCACAGCCTGAATTGAATTTGTCCTCGGAGCGGTAAAGTGGGGCCTCGCAACGGCGGCAGATGTAGGTCCCCGCCACGAAATGCTTATCGTACTCGCCCGTAAAAGGGTATTCTGTGCCTTTGTTGGCAATCACATACTCCTCTTGTGGCGTCAGCTTATTCCAATTTTCTTTTGTTTTGGTTTGCATTTTCAATTGTTTTTCAAAATTAATCCTTGAGCAGGTCAGCATGTTTCTCCCGGAACTTCTGCACTTTCGGATTGATGACGATGCGGCAGTAGCCTTGGTTGGGGTTGTCGTTGAAATAGTTTTGGTGATAGTCCTCTGCCTTGTAGAATTTGTCGAAGGCCGTGATTTCCGTCACGATAGGGTCATCCCAAACGGTTGTGGCGAACCCCTTTTTCACTTTCTCCGCAATGGCTCGCTGCGCTTCATCGTGGTAAAAAATAACCGAGCGGTACTGCGTGCCCACGTCCGCCCCTTGCCGATTGAGGGTGGTTGGGTCGTGGGTGGTGAAGAAAATCTCCAGCAGCTTTTCATAAGAAATCACCTTTGGGTCGAACTGAATTTGAAGGCATTCCGCATGGCCGGTATTGCCATCGGAGACCTCATGGTAGCTGGGGTTCTTAACTTGTCCGCCTGAGTAGCCCGATGCTACCGACTCCACCCCTTTCAGTTGTTGGAAAATCGCCTCCGTACACCAGAAGCAGCCGTTGCCGAGTGTGGCCGTGGAAAGATTGCTGTTTTGCATGGTTTGAGTTGTCGCTTTTGAAATAGACTCTGTCGGTTTTTGCTTCGTTTGGGCGCAAGAACCAAGAACGAATCTAAAAATCAAGTCTGGAATGATGAAGATTTTCATGTTTTGGATTTAGTTGTGATAAAACAGGCCAAGTGACTTACGGTTCTCTGATGGCCTTTTCTCAATACTTAAATGGACGTTAAAACTCAAAATCCCTTACAAACTTCCCTAAAAACTTGGCTTTTTAATTTTATACGAAAAAATTCGTAGAAAAATTTTGACTTACGAAAATGTTCGTATAAACTTGCAGTACGAAAATTGTCGTAGAAAACGCTCGGTAATTTTCGCTGTCCTTCAAACGTCAAAAAATGAACGATAAAATGCAATCCAAACCCACCGAGGCAGAATTGGAAATCCTGCAAGTGCTCTGGGAGAATGGCCCAAGTTCCGTCCGCTTCGTCAATGAACAGCTTGGCGAACGAAAGGAAGTGGGCTACACCACTACCCTCAAACTCATGCAAATCATGTACGAAAAGGGCCTCGTCAGCCGCAACACCGACGCCCGTAGCCATATCTATGAAGCGGCCATCGAGCGGGATGCCACCCAGCGCAACCTGCTCGGCACTTTCGTGGATAACGTGTTCAGCGGTTCGGCCATGAACCTCGTGATGCAGGCCCTCGGCAATCACAAGGCCAGTAAGGACGAACTCGACCAGATTAAGGCATTGATTGAAAAAATTGAAAAAGAAGGCTAACTAAAATCAATTGAAAATGGATTTCATCCACCAACTACTGCCCAACGACATCCTCCAAGCCCTCGGCTGGACCGTCCTCCACTCCCTCTGGCAAGCATTTGCCGTGGCGCTGCTGCTGGCCGCCTACCTGCTCGCATGGCAAAAGACCGATGCCCGGAAACGCTATGCTGCTGGCAATGTGGCACTCGGCTCCATCCTGCTCTTGGCGCTCGGCACTTTTGGTTTTTACCTAAATAAAAGCCAAGCCGAACCAGAACTGGCCGGAGAGATTTGGAACGATGATGGCGAATTGCTGGGACGCTATTTTATGGAAACCAGCACCGGTTTTTTCAGCGAATATTTCACCCCGCACCTGCCGCTCATCGTCACCGTTTGGTGCATCGGCCTAGTGTTTTTTATGCTAAAACTGATGGGTGGCCTGCTCTACATCCAGCAACTCAAGACCCGCATGACCTCGCCACTAACCAGTGAGTGGCAGGAGTACGTGGCCATGCTTAGCGAAGAACTGAGCATCCGGCGGCCCGTTCAGGTACTGGAATCGGCGCTGGCGCAAACCCCGATGGCACTCGGTTGGTTGAAGCCCGTCATTCTGCTGCCTATCGGGGCAGTAAACCACCTTACACCCGTGCAAGTTGAGGCTATTTTGGCGCACGAACTGGCGCATGTGCTCCGCAACGACTACCTGCTCAACCTGCTCCAGTCCGTGGTGGAAACCATTTTCTACTTCAACCCTGCCGTGTGGTGGGTGTCGGCCCATGTGCGCACCGAGCGGGAGAACTGCTGCGACGATATTGCCGTGCGGCTCTGCGGCAACTCGCTGTCGTACGCCAAGGCGCTCGTCAGTCTGCAAGAGCTGCAAATGGCCGCCCCTGCCTTGGCCATGCCGTTTTCCAAAAACAAAAACCAGCTATTGCTGCGCATCAAACGCATTCTGCAACCTTCACAAAATAAATCTAATCTTATGGAAAAACTATCAGCAACCCTGCTGCTGACAGTGGCTGTTGTGCTGCTGTCCGTGCAAGCGAACACGCCATTTGGCAATTTTTTGACCAAGGTAGTTTCTTGCGAAACGCCCATTTTTGAACCCGCCGAAGCCCCGACTACCTACGATGAGATGGCGGAGTATCCTATCGAAGCAGATACCATTCCCGATGGCATGCAGGACGCCCATTTCCACATCAGCACCAACGACGAGCAGGTGGAAGTCAGGGTCAAGGACGGCAAAATCACGTTCCTGGAAGTGGATGGCGAAGTGATTCCGCCCAGCCGCTACGGCGAGTACGAGGAGCAGGTGCAAGAGATTTTGGCGAACATGCCGGAACCGCCAGAAGCACCTGAATTTCTTGGATTCCCGGCAATGCCTGCACCGTCATCGCCACCTTCTTTCGAGGGTTACCCAGCACCAGCGGCCCCACCAGCACCACCAGCGCCGGGTGTACGAAAAATCACTACGCAGAAAGACCGCAACGGCACTACCTTTCTCATCGAAACGGAGGATGGCGGTGAGCCCGTGGAAATCGTGGTGAAAGACGGTAAAAAAGGCACCATCATCGTGAACGGCCAAGAAATCACCGGGCTGAAAAAGGGCGACAAGACCATCATCATGCAGGATGTGCCACAAACTTTTACTTGGAACGGAGAGTGGTTTGTGAGGCCGGGCGAGGCCAGTCCCCAGTTCCCGGCATTGTCTGCTGACCAATTTAATTTTGATTTCCCTGCCCTGGCACTTGATTGCAATAAGCTGAATATGGAAGCTTTAGCAGAATTGCGTGCGCTTCGCAATGATAATTTCCCTGCCAACTTTGAAAGGGAATGGGAAATTGCCGCCAAAAGCTTGAGCGAAGCCGACAGTTGGCGGGCCACGAACGAGGAGCAGCTTGCCGAGTTGGAGCAGCGAATGGCCGAACTTCGGGAGCAGCAACAGGAATTGATGGAACGTCAGCGGGAAGAAATTGAGCAAGCGATGGAACAGGCCCGTGAGGAACAGCGTGAAGCTATCCGCAAGCTCGAACAAGAGCGGAAAGCTTCGCAAAAGGACGCCAAGCGCCGCTCCGGTGGGATGTAAATAACGACCATATTTTGATGAAAAACGAAGCCCCGGTCACTGCAAGGTGCCGGGGCTTTCGCATATACATCACTCAATACGACCAGAGGTCGTGCTCGTAATTGAATATCTCCTGGTTGATTTTATCGGCTTCCAAAAGGATGTCCACCCCGGAATAGAGGTCTTGCAAGCGGTTGTTCCGCACATTGCCCTCCTTCATGATATAGCTGGAAAAAAAGCGCATCTCAAACAAATCCTCCCAAGTCATGCGAGCGGCCTCGTTGCCCGTTACGAAGACGTTTTCCCTCGCCAGCATGGGCCGGGCGCTCGGCATGTGTACCCAAAACAGCGGGCCTTCGCCAATGAAATCGCCGCTCTCACTGTATTTTTCCTTCAGCGGGGCAATGCCGAGTATCCGTACTTTCAAAGCCGATGACTTGCTGTCGAAGTACCACATCTCCTTGATTCTGAACCGTTTAACATCCTCGAAATTGACCTCGGTTCGGATGATTCGGGTTTCAAAATTGTTTTCATCAATGGCAACCAGCACCGTGTCAATGGTGTAGAGCGTTCCGTCCAAATCCTCGGTGGAAAGCGGCTGCGAAAAGTCGTCCTTTTCGGCGCTGTAGAGCGTGAGTTCGCCGGCTTGGGCAGCTTGGGTCAACAGGTTGAAAAACGGCGCTTCTGGGTAGGTGAACGGGTGGTTCATCTTTTCCCGCACATCAAGCACCCGCCACACGGTTTTTTGCCAAAAAATGTCCCGCTCATTGGGCACTTCGTAGGCCAAGGTTTTTTTATCGGAAACGACCGTCCGTGACGTGATGTCGTTCAGGGGTTGGGCAAAAAGATTCAGGGCAGCACCGATGAGGGCTGCGAAAACGATTGATTTTTTCATAGAAGATTTTTTTTGGAAATGGCCAAACAGGGGCGTTTGCCAAATTGGTTTTGTGAAATAAGTGATTGAAGATGAATGATTTATATGGGCTGGCAAGCTGCGTTTTTGGGGACAGACAGCTCTGTTAGAGCTTCAAGCTCTAACAGAGCTGTCTGTCCCCAAAAACGCAGCTTGCCCATCAAATCAAAGTAAACATCATGCCCCCCATGTCCCTCAACCCATCCTTGTTGTCACCTGGGCATTTCACCTTGATTTTTTCGAAGTAAAAAATATCGCCACGCTGGGCCGCCTCTTGCAGCCGCTGCACTTCCGAGCCGAACTTGCCGGTGCGGTTGGGGGCTTCCACGGCGTCGCCCTTTCGCACCCGCACAACGTTGAAGCCCTGCACATCGCATTTCGCATTGAAATCAAAGCCTTCAAGCAGGGGGTAAATACCCGTTTGCGCCTTGAACTCGGCCACAGGGATGCGCCCGCCCCGGTGCTTGCTCATCATCATCACTGGGTCGGGGATGCGCTTCACCCGGTACTCGAAACTGGTGGGCTTGAGGCCGCCGCCGCTCACGGTCACGGTCGCTTTGCCAATGCGCTGCGGGGTGGCGATGAACTTGCCGTTGCCCTTTGAACTGAGGGTAACGCCATCTGCCACGACCTTCATCTGGCTGCTGGGAATGCCCGCCGCTACTACCGAAATCGGGTTTTCGACGCCCATGTACATCACGTTCATCTGGTCGGCGGAGACAGTCACTGAGCGGTCGCCAACCTCGTAGCTGAACTGTTTGCGGTAGGTCTCAGCCTCGCCCGTGAGAGGGTTGGTGAGGCGAATGGCCATTTCGTGCTGCTTCGTGCCGATGCTGCTGGGGTTGGATACAAAGACGGCCTTGCCATCCCGCACTTGAAGGGGTTTTCCGTCCACGCTCACGGCGATATTGTCGGCGGTGGAGGAGTAGGCGGCGAGGAAAATCTCGCCCGTGAACTCCTCGCCCCGGATGACATAGCTTTTGTCGGCGGCGATGACCGGGGCGAACTTGTCGGGTTTCACCGTCACGTTCATCTTGCTGGCAAAGTGGTTGAGCAGGGCGGTCTCGGCCACCCGTGCATCGTTCTGGAACTTGGTGAGGATGGGCACCACAGCGGCCACGGGCATCTGTTGGAAGGTGAACTGCTCCCACGATTTTTTGTCGGTGTCCTTCGGCAATGCGCTGATTTTCAAAGGGATACGCTCGGAAAGTTGCTTGCGGGCATCCTCCTCGTCCACGAGGGCGAGCAGTTTTTGGCGGGTTTCCTCCACTTTTTTGCGGAGGTCTTCGCCCCGGCCTTCGTTCAGGAACAGTCGGGTAGGGATGTCCTTGTCCGCTTTGCGAAGCGGCAAACCGTCCTCGCCGGGGCCACCTGCTTCTTTCAAAAGCAGTTCCCGAAGGCTGGCCATGTAGCCGTTGAATTCTTTTGAAATGGCCTGCACTTGGGCGGCCTTCTCCTTGTAGGGCCTGAACTGGGCGTAGGCTTCGGCCTGCTCGCCGATAGCGTTGACGAGCTGTTGGTTGGAGCCTTCGACGAGGCGGTTGCTCTCGCCGAGGCTTTCATCCATGGTAAAAAAAGCTTGCAGCACCTCCGCCGAGACGTTGAGGGCAAGCATGGCGGTGAGCACCAGGTACATGAGGTTGACCATGAGCTGGCGCGGCTCCTTTGGTATTGACATAGCACAAATAGTTTAAACGTTAAAAAATGTAGTGTAAAAGATTGGTAGCCGTGTTACATGGAAGGCGAAAGTTTTGAGTCTTGAATTCCGAGTTATGAGTTGGGGGAGCGCTTCGCTTTGTTCAATTAATGCAGGCTGGAAAAAATAGTAACACAACTGACAGAAAGTTTTTTTAGACGAACAAAACGTTAATGGTCGAATTGCGGTAGCAAGGTATGGTTCGCAATGATGGCTTTTGCTACTTTTGCCACCACTTTCCCAAAGGGAAAAATAAACAGCATACTGAATGGCACTTGACCAATTAGGAATAGACGAGCCAGAAAAAGGCAAGAAGGGGGAAGAAAAGGAAATGTCCTTTTTTGACCATATAGAAGAACTGCGTTGGCACATCATCCGCTCGGTTTTGGCTATTTTGGTAGTAGCCGTGGTGCTTTTTTTCATGAAGGATTTTGTGTTCAACAAAATCCTCTTCGGCCCCCGCAACCCCGATTTCGTTACCTATCGGGTTATTTGCAATCTATCGGATAAGATTGGGATGAAGGAGCAGTTCTGTTTCTACCCCATTGAGTTCAAGCTCATTACGCCCGACATGGGCGAACTTTTCCTTACGCACATCAAGATTTCATTTTTGTTGGGGCTGATATTGGCCATCCCATACGTTTTCTGGGAGGTATGGCGCTTCGTCAGGCCAGGGCTTTACGAGAAGGAGCAAAACGCCTCACGGGGTGCAGTAATAATCTGCTCGTTGCTATTTACAATGGGGGTTCTTTTTGGCTATTTCATCATCTCGCCATTCGCCATCAGCTTCCTGACGGGTTATCAATTGCCGGGCGTGGACCCGACGCCTTCCCTGGGTTCCTATATCAGCTATATGATAATGTTCACCATGCCCATCGGCTTGGTTTTTCAGTTGCCCGTTGCAGCGCATATTCTGACCAATATCGGCTTGATTTCTTCTAGTTTCCTTAGGGAATATCGGCGCCACGCCATTGTGGCCATCGTTATTTTGGCGGCCATCATCACACCGCCCGATGCCTTTAGCCAGATATTGGTGGCACTCCCATTGGTAGGTTTGTATGAAATCAGCATCCTGGTAGCCAAGCGGGTAGAGAAAAAGAAAGCTTTGAAAGAAGCAGAAGAAGAAAAAGCGCTCGCTAAGTCTTGATATTGGGGGCTTCAGCATCCTTTCGCTAAGCAACCATTATCCAAAATAAGTCTATGCAAAGAATTTCATCGAACGCCACCCTTTTCCTGAAGATTTTCATACCGACCATTTGGCTGGTGTTCTTTGGTCTGTTCTCATTTGCTGTCTGGATATCGGAGGTACCCTATTTTGGCCCCCTGCCAGCGCTATGGATGAAAATGGGGCTGGTGGCTTTCCTACTGTTGGGGTTCTTGTTTTTCTGGTTCACTTTTTTGCAATTAAAAAGGGTGGAACTGGACGAGCTGTACGTTTACGCCTCCAACTACTATAAAACGGCCCGCTACCCGTACCACAACGTGGAGAAAATCACGGAGCGTGACCTTGCCCTGTTTCATGTGGTGAGCGTCCACCTGAAAGTGCCCGGGCAGTTTGGCAAAAAACTCACTTTTTTGCTGGACGAGTCAATGCTGAAAGATTTTCTGGCGAAGCACCCAGATGTGGCCGTGAATATTGCAGAACTGCGGCTTTTGGGTAGTAAGTGAGATGGTTTTAGCTTCGCAAATGAGGCTATTTCCCGATGCAAAACTTCGAAAAAATATTCCCCAACAAATCCTCAACACCTACCTCTCCAGTAATCTCACCAAGGTAGGACAGTGCCCTTCTAATATCCATCGCCACAAAATCGGAAGTGACCCCAGCAGCCAAGCCTTGCAACACGTCGTCGAGGCTGGTAGCGGCTTTTTCGAGCGCCTCCACGTGGCGTGCATTCGTGACGATGGTGCTCTCCGTACCTATTTTTTGACCGATGACAGCAGCGTACAACTTCTCTTTCAGGTATGGCACATTCATGCCGTTTTTTGCAGAAAGCGTTATCAATGATGAATGATGAATGATGAATGATGAATCGAGGGGACGGGGTTTTGCAAAGAAAAAATCGGGGATGCTTGGGTCGCTTGGATTGACAAGCCACTCCGGTTTGTAGCTCGGCAAATTGTCCATTTTATTGCAGGCAATTAGCATTTTCAATCCTTCCCGTTGTAGGCTCGCCACGTCGGCTAAGACCTCATCTATCTTGGTTTCCACCACATCGAAAACATAGACGAGCAGGGCGGCCTGGCTCACTTTCTCCATCGTTTTTTCCACGCCGATGGCCTCTATCTGGTCTTGTGCCTCCCGAATGCCAGCCGTGTCTATCAGTCGAAACTCGACGCCCTGGATGTTCAAGACCTCTTCCACCGTGTCCCTCGTGGTGCCGGCAATGGGGCTGACAATGGCCCGCTCTTCGTTCAAAAGTGCGTTCAACAAGGTGCTTTTGCCAGCATTCGGACGGCCAGCGATGACGGTGGGCACGCCCGTTTTCAGCACATTGCCCAGCTTGAAGGATTGAAGGAGGGAATGGATAAAGGATTGGATTTTTAGGATGGTCAGCTTCAATTGTTCCCGGTTGGCAAATTCAACATCTTCTTCGGCGAAGTCGAGTTCCAGTTCGATGAGGCTGGCGAAGTTGACCAGTTCTTCCCGCAGTTTCTGGATTTCATGGCTGAAGCCGCCCCGCATTTGCCGCATGGCGACGGAGTGGTTGCCCTCGCTTGTGCTCGCAATCAGGTCGGCAACGGCTTCGGCCTGTGAAAGGTCCATTTTTCCATTCAAAAAAGCCCGCAAGGTGAACTCACCAGGCTGCGCCAATCGGGCACCTTTTTCGATGAAAAGCTCAATGATTTTTTGCAAAATGAAAGGCGAACCGTGACAGGAGACCTCGGCGGTGTTTTCGCCCGTGTAGGAATTTGGCCCCTTGAAAACAGCGACCAATACCTCGTCCAATACCTTTCCTGCTTCCCCGATGATGGTTCCGAAATGCAGGGTATGGCTTTTTTGCTTGGTCAGGTCCTTGCCACCGAACACCCGTTGCACGATGTGCAATGCATCCGCTCCGCTCAATCGGATGACGCCGATGGCACCTACGCCGGGCGGCGTGGAAAGGGCAACGATGGTGTCGGTCAGGTCGTGTTTGGTATAGTTCATCGAACTTGAATTGATTATTGACTCGCCGACAAAGAACGGTTGTTTGCTTGAAAATGGAATGAAATCCTATAAAGCCAATTCCCGGTGCTCCACCAGTTCATCCGATTTTACCAAAAACCTTTCCTCTCCATCGAAAAAACGGGGCTTCTGGAAATCCTCTCCGGCAAAGCGTTTTACCGCATCGAAATCTTTCCAATAGGAAATAAAAGTGTGATGGGTCGTGTCGCCTTCCGTTTGATGGAAAAAAGTGACGCCGAGGTTGCCGGGCGTGGTTGTGCAGTTGGCAACGCAAGTGGACTTGGCAATACTGACATATTCTTCCGTCATGCCTACGGGGGTGGAACCATGCCAAATTCGGGCAATAGCAGGCTGCGTACCAGGCTGAATATCAACCACTTTTACCGCTCCGACGGGCATGAACCCCATCAGGTCGGGCATGGGGTTGGGCTGTTTGAACAGGCTGATTTTATCGAAAAAAGAAATCTTGGTCTTGATGAAAACCACCCCCGTTAGCATCAGCACGGCGGCGATGAGGGACTGCCCGGTGATCAGCTCGTCCGCCAAAAACCAGCCGAGGAACATGGCAACCACGGGGTTGATATAGTTGGCAGTGGCCACCTTGTCTGGCGTGGATTTTACCAATAAATAATTGAAGGCTGAGAAGGAAATAATGGAGCCAAATATCATCAGATAAACCCATGACCAAGCGCCACGGGGCGTCAGTTTGGCCCATTCAAACGTGAAGGCTTCGCCTGATAAAGTGCTGATAATGAGCAAAATGCCACCGCCAGCCAGCATTTGAATGGCAGCGCTTTGCAGCTTATTGGCAGGCATGTCGGTTTTGGAAAGCTTCACGGAGGCAATGCCCCATGACAGCACGCTAATGAAAATGATGCAAAGCCCAAGTATGGTTTTTGGCCCGCCCACGAACTGGTCCTGTCCCACCAAAAAGCTCATACCGATGATGCCAAGGAAAGTGCCCACGACGCCCGCCGTGTTGGGCCGCTTGCCGTTCATCTGCCACATCAGCAACAGGATGAACAACGGCTGTATGGCTGCCATGAGCGCCACCATGCCAGAGGTGATGTACTGCTCTGCCCACACCATGCCGCCCGTGCCGATGGCAAGGAACATGATGCCGAGCACTGCCGCATTGCGCCCCTGCGCAAAGGAGGTCTGATTGCCGCCAAATAATTTGCTTAGAAAAAACAGCACTGTGCCAGCGGCGGTGAACCGGGTGCCGGACATGAGCAGCGGTGGTATGTCTTGAATGGCGTACCAGTTGGCCAAATAAGTGGAACCCCAGACGAAATAAATGAGGCCAAAGCAGACGGGAATTAACCAAGCGTCTTTTACAAGATGTTTCATGTTGCGGTATGGCAGCGGGGTCTTATCTGGTAGGTAGGGAAAACTAAAACAAAAAAGATGCCCCGGAAAAAGTTCCGGGGCACCTGTTGTAAACGCTGTTTGAATTCTCTTTGTTCTCGAAAAAAGTGAGGTCTTATGCAGCTTTTGCGCTCGAAGCGTCCTCGTACATTTTTTGGAGCTTGCGTCGGGCAAAGAAGATGCGGCTTTTGATGGTGCCGAGTGGAGCATCCAACTTTTCGGCGATTTCATCGTATTTGTAGCCCTTGTAGGCCATCCAGAAGGGGCGCTTGAAGTCTTCGGGGAGCGTGCTTACCATGCGGAGCAGCTCTTTGTAGGCCATCATCGTCTCCCCGTCGTTCTCGCTGCCGGGGCCGCCGGAGGTGAGGTAGTAGTTGTTCGGGGTTTGGTCGAGGATGACACCACGGCGCACTTTCTTGCGGTAGTTGTTGATGAAGATATTGCGCATGATGGTCACTGCCCAAGCCTTGAAATTGGTGTCGGGGGTGTATTTATCGGCATTGGAGATGATGCGGAACGAGGTGTCCTGAAAGAGGTCGTTGGCATCGGCCTCATTGCCAGTGAGCTTGAAGGAAAAGGCCCTAAGCGAGGGGCTTATTTTTTCCAATTGGTTATAGATGCTGTTTGATTCCATTGTCAGGTGATTTTGAGTGAACAGGTGATTTTGTAAAAAATTTTTACAAATGTAAAACGGAGAACGATTTTTTGCAAACGATTTTTTCTATTTAGACGAATTCTTGACAGTTTTAATGATATTTTAACAGTTTTTTAAACCCACTAAACTTTTGTATTGTCAACGATGTTTACAAAACGCCGCAAAAATGAAACTTGGTCTGGTTTTTTGTAAATAAAATCTACAAAACGCAGGAAAGCATAGAACTTTGTAAAAAAAAGCAGGATTTGACCTATGATGGATTTCGTAAACAAGGACAGTGGATTTTGTCTTTCTGAAAACTTGCGCTCACTTCGAAAGCGCATGAAATGGAGCCAAGAAGAGCTTGCCGACAAGGTGGGTCTCAACCGTGGCAATATAGCCTCCTATGAAAATGGCACTGCCGAACCCAAAATTTGCAACCTCGTCAAGATCGCCCATCTTTTCAATATCTCGGTTTTCGACCTTACCCACAATAGCCTCAAAGCGGAAGGCTCCGTCGAGCAGGCGAATTTGCGTTTGGGCAATGGGTTTGCGCAGCCCGGCCCCGACCTCTTGGGGCAGTTCTTGAAAGAAGCGGAAGACTTTCAACAGGCCATCAAAGGCATGAGCTGTATGGTGCGCCTGAAAACCAAGAACGCCCCCGAACTCTCCGAAGACGCCAATTTTTTCAAAGACCAGTTTGAACGTTTGTATGGCCTTACCGACCAATTGATGGCTTCGCACCTGGAGCTTTTGGCCATCGTCAAAGAGAAATGCCCTAAGCATGGTGCTTCCAATGGCAACGGGGTTGCATAGCTTTACCCAAAAGGCTTTCCAAGCCTCACGCTCCTTAGATAGATTAGAAAGCTTGGAAAGTCAACCGCTCCCATCCTGCACATCAAACAATTCAAACCCTTCAAACTCCTCAAACCCATATTTCCTTCCTAACATTGCGGGAAACTTGCCAATTCAATGACCGCTGAACAAGCTACCAGTTTCAAGGCTGAAGTATTGGAGCGAGGCCAAATCGAAGATGCGGCTTGGAACGACTTCATCGCCCGCTCGCCACAGGCAGCACCCTATGGCTGTGCCTGGTACTTGGATGTAGTTTGGTCGAGTTGGAAAGCCGTTGTGGTTTCTGAAAAGGGGCAATGGCTGGCCGTCTTTCCGTTCAAGGTTTCCCAAAAATACGGCATCAGCTATGTGTTCAACCCGCCGTTTTGCCAGTATGTGGGACTTTTTTTCGGTGAAATCGCTGTGAAAAACGCCACGCAGGAGTTTGCGCTAAAGAAGAAGGTGGTAAAGGCAGTCGTGGAGGCCCTTCCCAAATCCATCAAAGTTTTCGATGTAAAATTTGCCCCGGAGTTCGACTACCCGCTGCCGTTCCATTGGGCAGGCTATGAGCTGCGCACCCGCTACTCGTATTGGCTTGATAATCAGGTAGATAAATCGGTTATTTTTAAAAATTTCGAGGAGCGCACCCGCACCTATATCAACAAGGCCGTGAAATCGGGGTTGGTGGCTACGGCTGTGGAGGAGGTTGACGCCATCCTTTCGTTGGCACAAAAAAAGAACAGCTATGCACTGGAAACGGGCTTGCTGAAAAAGCTCTGGGCCGTGTTGCGGCAGCAAGGAGTTGGTACCGCACTGGAAATTAGGGACGCCGACGGGCGGCTCCATGCCGGCCTGATTTACCAGCGCTTTGGCACTAAGTTGCTGCACCTCTTCAGCGCCTACGACCCCGATTTGGGCAACCAAGGCGGAATGCCATTTGCTATCTGGCGCAGCATTGAACTGGCAGGGCCAGCGGTGCAAGTCATTGATTTTGAAGGCTCTATGCTGGAGCCGATAGAGCATTTTTTCCGGGGCTTTGGCACAAGGCCAGTGCCTTATTTGCAGGTAAAGAAAAATACCTTCCCCAAGCCCATCCGGTGGCTGATGGGATAAGGTAAAGCTTTTGCGGCACAATTATCGCCTTCCTTTCGCATCCCCCGCACAATCTGTTGCGGTGCCGACGATTTCAAAATTTTTGCCCTCCGTTGTTTTTTAAACACTAATTTTGTTTCCTCCCACACCAACAGGACGTCCAACGCTTACAACTATTTGCAATCATTACACCTCTTTATTGGGGATTTGAAGTGATTTTTTAGCCTATGAACTTCTGTTTGTCGCTATGAAAAATACAGTTTTACAATGCTGCTTTACACTGCTGCTCGCAAAGGGGCTGATAGCTCAAGTCAATATCAACAGCGTGCTGATGGAGACCAACCCGTTCCTATGCCAGCCGGGCGTGGTGAACAAATCGCCGAGCAAGGGTGCCTCATTTGCCTACACGCTGAACCCCGACTACAAAATGCTGTCGCCGGACGCCGAAAGGCCCACCAAAGTGCGCCGCAATGAGCGATATGAAACCCGCTTGAAAGTCCCTGTGCTTTACCATCCCCAACTGAAAATCATGTTGGGTTTTGAATACACTTTGGAGCGTTACCATTTCTTGAAAATTGACCCAGACAACTACCCTTTGTTCAAGCACTTGAATGAAACGGATTTGAAAAATGCGGGTATTTCCGCCAATTTTTTCCACCCTTTCAACCACAAATACTACACTTCCATGCGCATCAGCGCCAATTGGCAAGGTGATTACGATGGCTTTTTGAAAATGGATGACCGCTACGGCGTCTATCGCCTGACTGCCTTGGTGGGAGTGAAAAAACGGGACAACCTGGAGTATGGCGCAGGTCTGTTGCTCAACAAAGGCTACCGTGGGAATTCCATCGTGCCGTTCGGTTTTTATAACCAAACTTTCAACGAGCATTGGGGCGTGGAGGCTGTATTGCCCACCAGTATTAAGTTTCGGTACAATTTCAGCGAGAACCGCTTGGCGATGTTCGGCACAGAGTTCACAAGCCAAAACTATGCGCTAAACGTAATGGTGCCCGGCCTCACGGCCAACCAAACAAAGGATGCGCTTTATCATTTTCGTCGGGCCTCCATTGACGTGGTGGGCACTTTCTACCAGCGCCTCAGCGGCTGGACATGGCTCCAGTTCAAGGCTGGCTATGCTTTCGACAACAACTCCGATGCAAGGGACTTGCTCCGCAACCTCAACCATCGCCTGAAGCCGTCTGGCAGCGCCATTGGCATGGTGAGTTTCTTCATTTCACCGCCCAAGCAGTGTGCGGATAAACCTGTCACGCAAGTGCCCAATAGCCTTTAAATCAATGATTTGTAAAGGGAAAGATGGCGGGCGATGTACTTGCCTATCACGTCAAATTCAAGGTTGACACTATCGCCTTTTTGAAGTTGGCCAAAGTTGGTGTGCTCGAAAGTGAAAGGGATAATGGCCACGGAAAACTGGCCTTTGTTGCCTTCGATGCTGGGGTTCACCACGGTCAGGCTCACGCCGTTCACGCTGATGGAGCCTTTGTCCACGAGCAGGTATTCGGCCTGGAACGGATTTTCGAAGCTGAAAACCCAACTGCCGTCCATTGTTCGCACCTCGGTGCAAACGCCCCTTACATCCACGTGGCCCTGTACGAAATGGCCATCCAAACGGGCATTGGAAAGCATCGCCCGCTCCAAGTTCACGAGGCTCCCAAGCTCCAATTCTCCTAGATTGCTGCGCTGCAAGGTTTCGTCAATGGCCGTGACCCGGTGCGCACCTTCCGAACAGGCCACCACGGTCAGGCAGACGCCGTTGTGCGACACGCTCTGGTCAATCTTGAGCGCCGATGAAATGGGGGATGCACTGGTGAAATGCACGTTGCTCCCTTCTTTTTCGATGGATTTTATTTGCCCGAAGGCTTCGATGATTCCAGTAAACATTTGAATTGGCAGTTAGACAGTTGGCAGTTGGCAGTCAGCGGGAAAGTTGTAGAATCCTAAACTCCAACCGCTGATTGGTAAAGTTGCAAAACTATGAAATGGCGGGATGGTGGGTGGGCGCAAAAAAAATGGAGGACACTGCTTTCAGCGTCCTCCATTTACATTCATTCGCTAAGAAATACAGAAAAATTTATTTACAAGTACGAATATAGGCAGTATTGGGAGCCGGTGTGCCAGCGATATACCAGCCGTAAGGTTGTGTAGATGATTGGTAAAAGAGAATAGAAGAGGTTTGTAAGGTATGGAGGTATGAGGTATGGCTCACACACCTCCATACCTATATACCTCCAAACCTTACAAACCTCGTTGGCGGACTGCTTCAAACAGCACGATGGCCGCAGAAGCGGATACGTTGAGGGAGTCCACTTGCCCGGTCATCGGTATGATGAGCCGCTCATCAGATTGCTCTACCCAATGCTTCGAAATGCCCGTTGCCTCG
The DNA here is from genome assembly GCA_020848965.1 of Saprospiraceae bacterium. Classification (GTDB taxonomy): domain Bacteria; phylum Bacteroidota; class Bacteroidia; order Chitinophagales; family Saprospiraceae; genus UBA6168. The sequence goes on along the minus strand of JADLHE010000146.1, from coordinate 5,756 downwards.
GTGCCCAAGACGAATGCCAACGGTTGCCGCAGGTTGGCTTCATAAAGCGGCTTGGCGGCTTCCAGCCAAGTGGCCATTATTTTTATCTGTTTGCTCCGCAAAAAAGCGATGGCCTCCTCCGAGGTACAGGCCACAACCGGCACAGTAAAAATAGCCCCCAAGCTCGCCCGGATGGCATTTGGGTTGAAAACATCGGTGTGCGGGTCGCAGACGAGCACGGCATCCACCCCAGCAGCATCGGCGGTGCGGAGCATGGCGCCAAGGTTGCCGGGCTTTTCCACGCTCTCCATGATGAGCAGCAGTGGGGTGGGGGAGAGGCGGAGGTCGGCGAGGCTGGGCGTTTTCATTTTCAGCACCGCCACGACATTCGGAACGCCCGTGCGGTAGGCAATTTTCTCGAAGACCATCGCATTTGTCCCGATAAGTTCCCGAGGCGGTACGGCGGCGTTTTTCACCAATTTTTCCACCACGGAAAACGGCGTGATGGCCTCTTCGAACAGCAGGGCTTCCGCCTCATAGCCGCTTCGCAATGCGAATTCTACTTCTCGGAGCCCCTCGGCCACGAACAAGCCTTGCTCCCGGCGGTCACGGGCCTTTGCGCCCAGCACGGCGATGTTTTTGATATAGGGGTTTTGCGGACTGGTGATTTGCTTTAGCATGGCAATTTGCATTTTTTGCTGCGCAAAGGACGTTGATTTTTCTTTTGAAACGGGCAATTGCTCCCGCAATCCTATCTTTCCAACTAAATTTGGCATCATGAAAAAACTCGCCCCTGCCCTGCTTTTCTGCTTCGCAATGGCCTTGACGAGCCTCGCCCAGCAAAGCCTCGTGCCCACTCAAGGTATGACTATCCGGCAGTCTGTCATTTTCAAAAAAGACACTTTTTGGCTCGCTGCCGCCGATAGCCTGACGCCCGCCCTGCGCATCGAGGGCGACGGCATCACGGTGGATTTCAATGGGGCGGTTATCAATGGTGGTCGTGGGAAGTCCCTGCCCGACCAGTTCAGCGGCACGGGCATCGTCATCAAAGGGCGGAACATCACCCTGAAAAACGCCGTGCTGCGGGGCTTCAAGGTGGCCATCTTTGCCGAGGGCGTGGACAGCCTGCGCCTCCTCGACAGCGACCTGAGCTACAATTGGCGGCCCCGTCTGCACAGCATCCGGGAGCGGGAGGACTTCAGCGACTGGCTCTCCTTCCACCAAAACGACAAGGACGAATGGCTGCGCTACGGGGCGGGCATTTACCTCAAAAACTGCTCAAACGTCCTCGTCAAGGGCTGCACCGTGACGCAGGGCATGAACGGCCTGCTGATGACGGGCTGCAACGATGGCCTTTTCTACAACAACAGCTTCCATTTCAACTCCGGCCTCGGCATTGGCATGTACCGCAGCAGCCGCAACCGGGTGATGCACAACCGCCTCGACTTCAACGTGCGGGGCTATTCCCACGGCTTCTACCAACGGGGGCAGGACTCGGCGGGCATCCTCGTTTATGAGCAGTGCAACGAGAACACCTTTGCCTACAACTCCGCCACGCATTCTGGCGACGGGTTTTTCCTTTGGGCGGGGCAGACGACGATGGACCCGGGGGAAGGAGGGTGTAATGATAATTTGATTTATTCAAATGACTTCTCGTATGCACCGACGAATGGGATTGAGGTGACATTTAGCCGCAACAAAATCATCCAAAACCTGATGGAAGAATGTACCTATGGTATCTGGGGCGGGTACAGTTATGAATCATTGGTACTCGCCAATCGAATCAATTCTTGCCGATACGGTATAGCCATCGAACATGGGCAAGACAATAGTATCATAAATAACTTCTTCATGGCCGATACTATCGGGGTTCAGCTATGGGCAAGGCCAACCCAGCCCGCAGATTGGGGCTACGCAAAAAACAGGGACGTATCAAGCCGGGAGTACCAAATCGGAAGGAACAGCTTTATGGTCGTTAGCATCCCATTAAAAATTAGTGCTTCGAAAAAAGTAGTCGTCAACGATGGGAATGGCTTTGCTATGTTTGACAAATTGCTCGTGGTGGAGAAACCAAACGAGGATTTTGAATTGGCGAATAACGAAGTGATGGGCGATGGCGATTGGCACGATGCCGCCGATTTCATGGACCTTAACGGAATTGCAAGAAGCATAACGAGGATGGTGCCTTTTGAGGAAATAAAGCAGTATGCCGTTGACGAACTTCCCGATGGCATCATGGCGATGTTGCCGTTATCCCACCCACGGGGACGGAAGAACATTATGATGAATGAATGGGGACCCTATAATTTCGAATTCCCTTTTGTTTTTTTTGATACAATTGAAAATGGGATAAAATACGTTTTTACTCCTTATGGGCCTTTGGAAGGAAGGTGGGATTTGGTCAACAGTTATGGATTTCAAACTTATGAGGCCAATAAAAAAAATAGATTTATGAATAAAATCGAACTCCAAAAACTTCCCAACGCCACCGACCTCCTCCTCGAATTCGAGTACACCGGTCCGGCCTTCACTGACCAGTTCGGCAACTACCACCCCGCCGATGTCCCCTACCGTTTCACCTTCCGCCGCTTTGAGAAAAAGCTGGACTGGAAAATCAGTTGGCACGACTACAACGAAGCCACCGACCCGCTCACGCATTACGCCGATTTCAAAAAGCTGAAAACCGCATTGCCAATAGCAACTAAAACCACCGACGACCTCTACTTCGCCTGGTGGGGCAAGCCCGCCGAGGGGGTGGCCGAGGACAAGTTCGCCACCTTCGCCGAGGCCGAGTTCGACATGGATCCGGGCGACTACGCCATCGAACTGACCAGCGACGACGGCGCACGGCTCTTCCTCGATGGAAAGCTGTTGATTGACCGTTGGAACGTACACGAACCTGCCACGGACGAGGTGCGGGTACGGCTCGGCGGCCACCACAAGATTGAAGTGGAGCATTTCGATGGGGGCGGTTTTGCTACGCTGGATTTCAAGTGGCGGAAGCTAGGGGATTGAGCTGCCCGCCATTAAATTTTGATGAGGAACAAACCAAAATTGTACTCCTTTTGAAAAATTGGCTATAATTGGCCTTGAAACTTGATTCAACTGGTTGATGAGGGTTGACAGCGTTGGTACGGGTTGAAATAGCCTCCGTTTTCTGCGGCGAAATCAACCCTTATCAACTGCCGCAAGCCTTGTCAATACAATAAACTTATTTTGAGAAACGCCCAAGGCGCCCATTGCCGAAGGCAAAAAACATCCCTACCCATGGTAATCAAAATGATAAGTCTCATCCTTGGCGGTGGTGTCGGCTCAAGGCTCTTCCCGCTCACCGAGCAGCGCTCGAAGCCTGCCGTGCCCATTGGCGGCAAGTACCGCCTGATTGACATCCCGATTTCCAACTGCCTCAACTCCGGCGTGCGCCGGATGTTTGTGCTCACGCAGTTCAACTCGGCGTCGCTCAACCAGCACATCAAGAACACTTACCACTTCGACCATTTCGCCCCAGGCTTTGTGGACATATTGGCCGCCGAGCAGCGCCGGGGCAGCGACAAGTGGTTCCAAGGCACCGCCGATGCCGTGCGACAGTCCATGCGCCACCTCATCAACCAGGACTACGACTATATCCTCATCCTCTCCGGCGACCAGCTCTACCAGATGGACTTCGAGAAGATGGCCCGTGAGCACGTGGACAAAGGCGCCGACCTCACCATTGCCACCATTCCCGTTGTGGCAAAAGAGGCGACAGGTTTCGGCATCATGAAAGTGAACGGCGAGGGCATGATAGAGTCTTTCGTGGAAAAACCCAAACGGGACGAACTTGCCGAATGGGCAAGCGAAGTTTCTGAGGCCAACAAGCGCCAAGGCAAAAATTACCTTGCTTCGATGGGTATCTATATTTTTAGCAAAGAGGCCATCTACAAACTGTTCGAGGAGCACGGCGATGCGGTGGACTTTGGCAAGGAAATCATCCCAGCTGCCATTACCGATGGCTACAAAGTGGCGAGCTATGAGTACAATGGCTACTGGACCGACATCGGAACCATTGGTTCGTTCTTCGAGGCCAATATTGCCCTGACGGACGACATACCGGAATTCAACCTGCACGATAACAAGAAGATGGTATATACCCGTCCTCGTATGTTGCCGCCGAGCAAGTTCTTCGGCACGGTGTTCCGCCATGCGCTGGTGGCCGAGGGCTGCATCGTACATGCAGAACGGGTGGAGCGGAGCGTGGTGGGCATCCGAAGCCGCATCAGGGAGTACTCGGTCATCTCGCACTGTATCATCATGGGCAACGACTATTTCCAACGTTTGGAGGAACTCGTCGAGCGGGAAGAAATACCGATGGGCATTGGCAAGCATAGCATCATCGAATATGCCATTATTGATAAAAACGTCCGCATCGGCGATAACGTTATCATCCGGGGCAATCCCGGCAAATTGGCCGACCAAGAGACAGATACCTATGTCATCGTGGATGGCATAGTGGTGGTGAAAAAGAACGCTGTGATTCCGAGCGGCAGCCGTATTGGCGCTTAAATCAGGGATGAGGAACGAGGGATGAGGGATGGTCCTTCCTCCGTTCGTTCCTCATCCCTCATCCCTCATCCCTTTTATGACTTTTCTCTGTGTTTCCTGCGAATTCAAAGGCGTTGACTTCCTCCGCTATTGCAAGGCCGAGGGCAACAAGGTCTTTTTGGTAACGGCCAAAGAAACCGAGCACGACCCCTGGCCCCGTGATGTGGTTGACGACATCTTCTACATGGAAGAAGTAGAGCATGGCCGTTGGAACATGGAGCATTTCATCGCAGGTTTGGCTTATTTCATGCGGGGGCAAAAGGTGGACCGCATCGTGGCACTCGACGATTTTGACGTGGAGGAAGTCGCCGAATTGCGGGAGCATTTCCGGCTTCCGGGCATGGGGCAGACCACCGCCCGCCACTTCCGGGATAAACTGGCCATGCGCCTGAAGGCTGCCGAGGCCGGCATACGAGTGCCAGCTTTCACGGCGCTTTTCAATGATGAAGAAGTAAATCAGTTCACCCAACGGGTGGCGCCGCCGTATATGGTAAAGCCCCGGTTCGAGGCAGCTGCAAAGGGCATACAGAAGGTTCATTCTGCCGACGAGCTATGGCAGGTCTTGCATAGTTTGGGCGAAAAGCGCCATTTCTACCTTGCGGAGCAATTCCGCCCCGGCGACATCTTCCATGTGGACACGCTCAACCTTGACTCGAAGGCCATTTTCACCAGTTTTGCACAGTACCTAAGCACACCTTGGGACGTGGCGCACGGCGGCGGCATCTTCCGTTCCGTCATTTGCCAGCACGGCGGCGAGGATGAAAAAGCCTTGAAAAACATCGAAAACGACGTGCTGCGTGCCTTCGGGATGCGGTACAGTGCCTCGCACTCCGAGTTCATCAAATGCCACGAAGACGGCGAGTTTTATTTCCTCGAAACGGCTTCACGGGTGGGCGGCGCCCACATCGCCGAAATGGTGGAAGCCGCCACGGGCATCAGCCTCTGGGGCGAATGGGCGAGGATTGAATCATCCGTTGCCAACGGCACTGCCTATAAATTGCCGAAGGCAAAAAAACTGTACGGCGGCATCATCAACTCCCTCAGCCGCCACCGCCACCCCGATACCTCGGCCTTCAACGACCCTGAAATCGTTTGGCGGCTCGACAAGGTTCACCATATCGGCTTCATTGTCGTGAGCGACAAAAGGGAACGGGTACTGGAGCTGCTGGATAGCTATGCACAGCGCATCCGGGCAG
>JADLHE010000145.1 GCA_020848965.1 Saprospiraceae bacterium | reverse complement strand
TCGGGGTTGAAGTAGGCATTGGAGTAGAGCTGCTCCAGCAGCAGGTAGTCGTCCAAGTTTTTTACGGCTTGTTTTTCCACGGCATCGGCCAAGCGCTGGGCCTCGGTGCGGTAGTAGCTGCCCGCTTTGCGCTGGCCCAGTGCCCGCACCAGCAGGGTATCTCTCAGGTGCCCCTCCCTGTCGTTCAGCACAAATTTGATGGCCATGAAATCTTCCACCTGCTTTGCCATGCTCGACATCAGGTTGTAGAGCTTGTTGTCTGCATAGGAGTCCTTGCCGAAGCAGCGGCGGTAGGCTGCCTCCAGTTCCGCTTTCCCTAGGTCAAAACCGCTGTGGTGCTTGCAGAGGAATTTGAAAAACATCTGCTGCTGCTCCCCCGCCTTGAAGAAGGGCGATGCAAGGAATTTCTCGAATTCCTTGCGTTCATCGGGCTGGAGTGCCCGCAATAGGCTGAGGAGTTTCATAAAGCAAGATTTTTCAAAAAAAGGACTTTTGGAGATGGTGTTTTGGTGGAGATTGTAACAGGGTTTTTTTGAAGTCAACTTGTTGCTTTTCTGTGACTTACAAATTTTAAAGTAAGGAAATCGTATCAAATCCCTTTAGAGGAACTGTATTTTTTGGGTGAAGTTAAAAAAATCAACAATAGCTACACTTGTGGCAGAAAAATGTAACGGAAAAACGTTGGTCGGCAGAAGAATAACGGTTTTCTGGGATGGGGATTGGAGGTTTTCGGGGAGGCTGGGGGAGTGCAGTTGGGTGAGGTTTGCAGTGTGAAAGTTAACTATAAAACATTGGATACAGGGTTAAGAATATTGCTTTTCGAAAATCCGATTTTTAGAGCTAACGCAATTAATGGATGGTATCCGATTATGGATTAACCTTTCGCTAAATAAAAAGAAACACGATGCCTTAGGCAATTTATTTAAACATATCGCAAAAGCAATAAACTATGCAATCATCCTCCCTTTCCCACCGAGAGCTTCAAATCCTCTCGCTCATCTCACACGGCCAGCCTTACAAGGCCATCGCCTCCAATTGTGGCATCACGATGGACACCGTGGCCAAGCACCTGCGCAATATCTACCGGAAGATGGGCGTGCCGAACAACGCCGCTGCCGTGGCTTTTGCGCTGCGCAATGGCATACTCGCTTGACTTTCAACACAAACTTATTTGCGCAAGAACCTACCTACTTCTTCAGCACCAAAGTGTGCTGGTTAGTGCATTTTAAACGAAAAACAAAACATTGGAACAATGAAATTCTCTAAGGTTTTAACTGTTTTTGCGCTTTTCACACTGTTTGTTTTGGGGGCCAGCGCCCAACCCTGCAACACTGGCGACATCAGCTTCTCCACCCAAGCGGACATAGATGCCTTCCCAGTCAATTACCCCTCTTGCGACCAGATTGACGGCAACGTGGTCATTGATGACGGCGGCAGCGGCGACATCGTGAACCTGAACGGCTTGTCTAGCATCGTTTACATGGGGGCGAGCCTCACCATCAGGAACAATCCCGACCTGACCAGTCTTTCGGGCTTGGCCAACCTCGTGGATATTGGCGGCGATTTCACCTTGTACAACAATGCTGGCCTCTCCAATTTGTCCGGGCTGGGCATGCTCGAAACCATCGGCGGCTTCTTTCAAGTCAATGAAAACGGTGGTTTGACGAGCCTGACGGGTCTGAGCGCTTTGTCCAGTGTTGGTTCAAATTTCAATATTTATTCCAACCCCAGTTTATTGGACTTGGGCGCTTTTGGCTCATTGACGAGCCTAAACGATGTGTACCTCTCAGACAACGCCGCCCTAACGAGCTTGGCAGGACTTAGCGCCGTGACCTCCGTCAATAACCTCGACATTTCCAACAATGCCACATTACCTAATTTAACAGGATTGAATTCGATAACGAGCATTACAGGTGGGCTTGGCATCGTCAACAACGATGCACTTATTGTTTTGTCGGGCTTGAATTCGCTGACCTCCATCGGCGGCGCACTCACCATTGACAACAACGACGGCCTGACCAGCTTGGCGGCCCTCGGCCAACTCGGCTCCGTTGGGAGCTATCTTGCGATAACTTGGAGCAACGGCCTTTCAAGCCTCAGTGGTTTGGGTTCGCTCACTTCCGTCGGTGGTGCATTGAATGTTCAAAACAACGCCAGCCTCTTGAGTTTAAGCGGCTTGGAGCAATTGGCTTCGGTCAATGGCGGTCTGTTTATCACAAACAATGGCTTGACGAATTTAACGGCGCTATCCTCGTTAACAAGCATAGGCGGCCCGCTCGACGTGTCGAATAATGCCTTGGCGAGCCTTTCGGGCTTGGACAATATAAATCCGGCCACCATCACCGATTTGACGCTTCAAAACTCGATCGTGCTCTCCACTTGCGAGGTGCCGAGTATTTGCGGGTACTTGGCCACGCCTTCCAACACAGCCACTATTTCGAACAATGCGGCTGGGTGCAATTCGAGGCTGGAGGTGCAGACCGCCTGCCCGGATGCATGTCCTCCTATCGGAGACGTGACTTTCACTTCTCAAGCACAATTGGACGCCTTTGGCGCTACCTACCCATTGTGTTCGGAAATAATGGGTTCGGTGCTGATTGACGATGGCGGCACGAACAATATCACTAACCTGAGCGGCTTGGCCAATATCGCCTCCATCACGGGCAACTTGACCATCGCCCATTGCGGAGCGCTGACCAACCTGAATGGGCTTGGTGCCTTGGCCAACCTTGGCGGTGATTTTGAATTGGTCGGGAACACGGCCTTGACGAACCTGACGGGCATGGGGCCGCTGGCCAATATCCCCGGCAACTTGCTGATTTCGGGCAATTCGGCAATGCCGAACCTCCTCGGCCTAGACGCGTTGACGGCCATCGGCGGGGCTTTTACGGTGAACAACAACAGCCTTATCCACTTGGGCGGCTTGGACAACTTGGCCACCATTGGCGGGGCTTTTGTGCTGTCCAACAACCCAAGCATGAACACTTTGGCGGGCTTTTTCAACGTGACCACCTTGGCCAGCCTGGAGATAAACAACAACCCTTTATTAAGCTCGATGTGGGGATTGAACACCGTTACCACCATTGCGGGCGACTTGACCGTTTCCAACAACGCTGCCCTGCCCACCTTGGTCAACTTCTCCAACCTAACAAGCATCGGCGGCACATTGACCATCACCAACAACGATGCACTGGCGAGCTTGGAGGGATTGAACGGTATTGACCCCAATTCCATCACCAATCTGGTATTGACAAGTTCCAGCAGCTTGGCCATTTGCAATGTGGAAAGCATCTGCAGCTACTTGGCCATGCCCTCCAATCCTGCCACGATTTCGGGCAACGCATCGGGCTGCGCAACAAGGCCGCAAGTGGAGGGCAATTGTTCCAACTGTCCGGTTGGGGGCGTAGTATTTTACAACCAGGCCGACGTGGATGCTTTTGGGGCTGCCTACCCGTTTTGCACTGAAATAGGAGGGGATGTGTTTATTTTAAACAACAACAACGGTCCTATTTCCAGTTTGGCGCAGCTGAGCAATATCACCACCATTCATGGGGATTTGAACATCACGGGAACCAGTATTATGGAAGATTTATCGGGCTTGGGAGCACTCACGACCATTGACGGCGGGCTTTATATTGAGGCCAATCCGGGTATGCGAAGCATGAACGGCCTAAATCCTTTGATTCAGGCCGACCCGATCATCATAAGAAGTAATTGGTACATATTGTCACTTGCCGATTTTTCCAATATCAACACCTTGTCTGGTTTGTATATAGAAGACAACGATGCTCTTACGAACATGGGCAATTTCAGCGGACTGACCAGCGTGACGGGTTCTGTAAGTATATTCGGAAATATTGTGCTCCCGTCCATCTCCAGCCTGTCGGCACTGGCTACTGTCGGTGATGACCTAATTATTCGTGACAATTTTGCGCTGGCCAACCTCAATGGGCTTGGTTCGCTGACGAGCGTTGGCGATGATATGACCATACGGTACAACGGCATCAACAGCATATCGGCGCTATCATCGTTGAGCAGCCTTGGCGGTGAACTGGAGGTTTTTGGGAACGCCTCACTGTCAAGTTTGACGGGACTGGAGGGCGTTAGCTCCACGTCTGGCCTTGTGATTGGCAGCAACGCCTTGGTTAATATGCAAGGTCTAAACTCCTTGACTTCGGTGAACGGGGGTGTTAGTATCGGCCTAAACTTAGGAATGACCAGCTTGACAGGCTTGGATGCGCTAACCACTGTTGGCGGGGAGTTTTTCCTCAGCAGCAATGCTAATTTGGTGGACATGACAGGGCTTGGTGCATTGACAACCGTAAATAGTTCATTTTACATATCCGGGAATATTGACCTACAAAACCTAAACGGATTGAACTCCTTGAGCACTGTGGCAGGAGAGTTTAGGGTTTCAGGAAACGGCGTGCTAAACAGTGTGACGGCACTATCTCCCTCGCTCACATCGGTCAATTATCTCAATATTTTTAATAACCCCAACCTTACTTCATTGGATGGCCTTGAAAACATTGAACCAACGACATTGACCAATGTAGGTATTTTCAATTCACCCCAGTTGTCGGATTGTGCCGTACAGTCCATTTGCGAATACCTCGAAGGGTCTGGCCCTGCCCTTATTCAAAGCAATGCCACAGGTTGCAACTCCATCGCCGAGGTAGAAGTAGCCTGTGGCCTCGTGCTCCCCGCGGAGTTGCTCACGTTCACCGCCGAAAAATCGGGAGCTACCGTCCTACTCGCTTGGCGCACCGCCTCCGAAGCCAACCTCTCACACTATGAAATCGAGCGCAGCGCCGACGGAAAGGCATGGGCAACCATTGGGCAGGTGAGCGCTAAAAACAGCGGTGGTAGCTCCTATATTTTTACCGATGAGCAGTCCTTGCCGGGCACGAGCTACTATCGCTTGCAGATGGTGGACTTGGATGGAAGCTTGGGATATTCCGAAATCGAAGCCGTACAGTTCAAAGATGGTCGGCTTGGCGGTACTGTCCATGTTTTCCCAAACCCTGCCAATGGCGAATTGACCATTGAATTGCCCGATGCCGTAGCTGATTTTGAGCTGCGGGTAACGAACAATATGGGCGTCACCGTACTTCGGTCAAATATTGCCGCAGGCACCGAGCGCCAACAGTTGGATGTTTCCAAATTGCCGCCCGGCATCTATATGGTGAAGGCTGGGGCCTTTGCCGCCATGCAGTTTGTGAAGCAGTAAAATTTAGATCCAAAAAACAAGCCCATGCCTGCTATTCTGTGGGCATGGGCACCTTTTTGGCCCGGCGTGGCTGCCTTGTCCTGCCATACTTTCAGCAGCTTCGTCACTTTACCTGCCAATACTTGCATTGAAAATGCCGTGCGACCGCATGGCATAAATCTTGGCACAGCCTGTTAATTCTGCAAAAGTTCCCAACACCTGACAGTTTGACAACTGGAACATCGTATTTTTGCAGACTTGAATAACATATTACAAGTTGCCAATTGGAGAAGCCAAGCATTCGTTGAAAGCCCCGATTTCCAATTGCCAATTTCCCAATCCAGACTATGCCATTGATTGATGAATTATACTCGCCCGAAGGCTTTGATGAAGAAGGCGAATTCATGCCGCTCATTACCATCGAAGAGGAGGACGAACTGAGTATCAAAGACCCCTACCCCGAAGTGCTGCCTGTGCTGGCATTGAAGAACACCGTGCTGTTTCCCGGCGTGGTCATCCCCATTACCGGTGGTCGTGACAAAAGCATCCGTGCGGTGCAGAAAGCCTACGACCACCATCGCATCGTGGCGGTGCTGTCGCAACGGGATAGCAAAGTGGAAAACCCCGGCGTGAACGACCTGTATGACGTGGGCACGCTTGCCCGCATCATCAAGCTTATCCGTATGCCTGACGGCACAACAACGGCTATTCTTCAGGGTCGTCGCCGCTTCCGCTTGGCAAAGATGGTCTCCGAAACCCCCTATATGCAGGGCACGGTGGAGGAACTGAACTATACGCTCGCCAAAAACAAATTGGAGTTTGAGGCCATCATGGCTTCCATCACCGACAAGGCGAAGCAAATCATCCAGCTTTCACCGCATATCCCGTCGGAAGCGGTGGTGATGATTAAGAACATCAACAACCCCAGCTTCCTCATCAATTTCATTGCTTCCAATTTGGGGGTGAAACTGTCTACAAAACAGGGAATCCTGGAGGAAAGCAACCTCGCCAAAAAGGCCGAGAGCTTGCTCGAACAAATGGACACCGAGTTGCAGTTGCTCGAACTGAAAGACCGCATTGAAAGCAAGGTGCGGGTGGACATCGAGAAGCAGCAGCGTGACTATTACCTCAGCCAACAACTCAAGACCATTCAAGAAGAGTTGGGTGGCAACCCACAGGAAGAGGAACTGCGGCAATTGGCCGAGCGGGCACGCAACAAAAAATGGCCAAAATCGGCCAGCGATACCTTTGATAAGGAAATCAATAAATTGCGCCGCATGAACCCGCAAGTGGCCGAGTACGCCATCCAAATGAACTACTTGGAGGTGCTGCTCGAACTGCCTTGGGAGGATTTCACGAAGGATAATTTCGACCTGAAACGGGTGCAAAAAGTGCTCGACAAAGACCACTACGGCCTCGAAAAAGTCAAAGACCGCATCTTGCAGCACTTGGCTGTTTTGAAATTGAAAGGCGATATGAAAGCGCCCATCCTTTGCCTCGTAGGCCCGCCGGGCGTGGGCAAGACCTCATTGGGCAAGAGCATTGCGACAGCCATCAAGCGCAAGTTCATCCGTATGTCGCTCGGCGGCCTGCACGATGAGGCGGAAATCCGTGGCCACCGCAAAACCTATATTGGTGCCATGCCGGGCCGTATTATCCAAAGCCTGAAAAAATCGGGCAGCGGCAACCCTGTTTTCATCCTTGATGAAATAGACAAGGTGGGCCAAAGCTTCCGTGGCGACCCTTCTTCGGCCCTGCTCGAAGTGCTCGACCCGGAACAGAATTCGACTTTTTACGACAACTACCTCGAACTGGAATACGACCTCTCCAAGGTCATGTTCATCGCCACCGCCAACTCGACGAGCACCATCCAGCCCGCCCTCTTGGACAGGATGGAGATGATTTACATCAATGGCTATTCCATTGAGGAGAAAATCGAAATCTCCAAGCGCCACCTGATACCGGAGCAGTGCAAGGAGCACGGCCTCAAGTCGAACCAAGTGAACCTGAACAAGCAGGTTTTGACGAAGCTGATACAGGAATACACCCGTGAGTCAGGCGTGCGCAACCTCTCCCGCCAGATAGCGGGCGTGATGCGGTTCGTGGCCAAAAAAGTAGCGATGGAAGAGGCTTACGATGTGAACGTGAAGCCCGAAGACTTGAAGGAAATGTTGGGGCCACCCCGATATTCCAACGACCTCTACAAGGAAGCGCAACCGCACGGCGTGGCCATCGGCCTTGCCTGGACGAGCGTTGGCGGCGAAATACTTTTCATCGAAACCAGCCTGCACAAGGGCAAGGGCGGTCTTACCATGACCGGCAACCTCGGCTCGGTGATGAAGGAATCGGCCAGCACCGCCTTGAGCTACATCAAAGCACATACGGCGCAACTCGGCATTGACCCAAAGGAAATCGAGGAGCACGACATCCATATCCACGTGCCGGAAGGTGCCATTCCAAAAGATGGCCCATCGGCGGGCATCACCATGCTCACGGCGCTTACTTCGGCCTTCACAAAGCAAACCGTGAAGCCATTCGTAGCCATGACGGGTGAAATCACCTTGCGTGGCAAAGTGCTGCCAGTGGGCGGCATCAAAGAGAAAATATTGGCTGCAAAACGGGCGGGCATCAAGGAAATCATCCTTTGCAAAGAAAACGAAAAGAATGTGGAGGAAATCAACAAGGACTTCATCGCTGGTCTTACTTTCCACTATGTGGACAGGATGGAAGAGGTGCTGAAACTGGCCATTGCGGAGCCAAAAGGGAAGAAGAAGAAATGATTGTTTAATTGCTGAATTGTTTGATTGTTGGTGTGCAAAAACAATCAAACAATTCAGCAATTTCAACAATTTTATAAGCCTGCCTGCGCCGAAATCTCCAGCATTCTATCAATACTTTTCACGCCGTCCCGGATGACCCAATCCGGTAAAATCACCTCCGGCAATTCATATTTCATACAGACATACAGCTTTTCCAAGGTGTTGAGCTTCATGTGCGGGCACTCGTTGCAGGCACAAGTATTGTTCGGCGGAGCCGGAATGAAGGTCTTGTGCGGGCTGGCCTTCTCCATCTGGTGGATGATGCCCGCCTCTGTGGCCACGATGAACTCGGTGGCTTCATTGCGCATGGTGTACTTCAGCAGACCCGTTGTTGAACCAACATAGTCGGCGTTTTCGAGGATGTGCGGCTCGCACTCTGGATGAGCGATGAACTTTGCATTGGGGTGGCGCATGCGCAACTTGGCGATTTTCTCCGCCGAAAAAATCTCGTGTACCATGCACGCTCCGTTCCACAGCACCATGTCACGCCCGGTTTTTTTCACCAAATAGCGGCCTAGGTTGATGTCCGGCGCAAAGATGATGGGCTGGTCTTTCGGGATGCTCTCGATGATTTGCACGGCATTGGTGCTGGTGCAGCAGATGTCGGTCAGCGTCTTCATCTCCGCCGTGGTGTTGACATAGCTCACCACGATATGGTCGGGATATTTTTTCTTGAACTCCTTGAAAATCGGTGCTGGGCAAGCATCGGCGAGGGAGCAGCCAGCCTTGAGGTCGGGCAGGATGACCTTCTTCTGTGGGCTTAGCATCTTGGCCGTTTCCGCCATGAAATGGACACCAGCGAACACGATGATGTCGGCCTCCGTTCGGGCGGCCTCTTGGGAGAGGCCAAGGCTGTCGCCAATATAGTCTGCAATGTCCTGAATATCAGGCTCTTGGTAGTAGTGCGCCAAGATGATGGCGTTCTTCTCCTTCTTCAACTTGTTGATTTCGGCCACGAGGTCGAGCGTTGGGTCAACGTCCACATCAAGGAAGCCGAATTTGTCGAGTTGTTGTGGGGCGAGTTCGAGAATGTCAGTCATTTTTTGAAGATTTTAAAGCAAAGTTAGGTGGAAAACACTTGGGAAATGCAAAGGTTTTCAAAGCATTTTCGGCCCCATAGCGATGTAATGGCTTAGACGGATTTATCTATTGAAAGGCACTATCGAGCAAATCAGAAATGGCCTTTTTCACAGCCAGTTCGTCAAAGAAAATGTCGTTTAGGGCATTCCGTTTTTTTGCTTCCGCAATGCCCGTTGCCAAATCCAGTTCGTATTGTTGCTGCGCAACAAAGGCGTTTTGTGCTGCTAGTTTCCTTGCTAAATATGCTTGTTCGGTCTGGCCCGGCGTTGGGATGAGCAGGGCGGGTTTGCCAAGGCGGGCCAAGTCCATGACCGTGCTGTAGCCGGAGCGCCCAATGAAAACCTCGCTTTCCAGTATTGCCCGATTTAGCGCCTCAGCGGTCATGGACGGAACGACGTGCAGGTTTTCAGGGTAAATATTGGTATTGACAGCTTCCTGCTCTGGTTTGCCTTGCACCAATAAGAGCTTAAAAGGCAGCAGACTTGCCTGCTCCACTATCAAATTTTCCAGTTCCGTTCGCTGTGGCTCCGGCCCCGACAAGACGGCTATCGCATCGTAGCGTATAGGCGGGATGGACGATGGCGGCTGCATCCTGCTCAAGGCACCGAGGTACCTTACCTTATTGCGCAGCAAATGGGGAATAGGGTGGGAGAGTGACCCCGAAAGGTTCGGTTCGGAAGCCAAATCGGGCACCCAACATTCATCAAAATAATTGACAATCAGGTGGTTGAAGAAATTGATAAGCCGTTTCAGTCCTTTCGGGACGGGGATGTGCAACTGGTGTGTGATGAAAACGCTGCGGGTTTTTGATGAAAAAAAACCATAGCGATTGTCGGAGATGACAGCACCAATGCCATGTTGCTCCACCATTTTGCGCAACAGCCAGTGCTCTTGCCAGATGGCCCGAAGGATTTTTGGCAATTGCGAAGCAATGCCCCAAACCATGCTGCGGCTAGCATATTTCACATCATAGCTGGGCAACTCTATGCAGGTCAGTTCGGGAAACTCTTGGCGCAACAGGATCAAAGCACGGCCTTCGGAGGCGAGCAGCACTTCGGCTCCTTGCTGCTGCAATTCCTTTATGATTGGAATGCAGCGGGTAGCATGGCCAAGCCCCCAGCCGAGCGGCGCTACGAGTATTTTTTTCAGTTGCCCCAACGATTTCGCTATGTTTGTGCTTTATGAAAAATGGTTTTGAACATGAAAATACCGCATTGGTCATCCATTCTGCTGCTTTTCCTTCTTTGCTGCCTGCTCGTTGCTTGCCGTGCCAGCGATTGCACTTGCCCTTAAACAGCGAAAGGTCCTGTGAAAACAAGCCCTTCCGTTATCTTTTGTGAAATTGGCCACTGTGGCCTACCTGAAATTTCACGATTTCCAATCCACTTAGCTCAAACGGATTTCGTCGTCTGTATCGTTGAAGAACTTGTAATCCGATACTTGATAGCTATTGTCGGGCTTGAGGCCGATCCATTTGTAGTACTTGCTGTACCAACGCATTTGGGAGTTGGGCAGCCCTTTTTTCAAGAAAGCATGTACAAATGGGTGCGTTTTCAATATCAATTTGCCCTTTGCGCCCGACTCAAGTATGAATTTCAGGTCACGTTCAATCAGGTCGGTCACCAATACTTGCGGTGTCACTTTGCCCGTGCCTTGGCAGGCGGGGCATTGCTCGGAAGTGTTGATTTTCACCTCTGGCCTTACCCGTTGGCGGGTAATCTGCATGAGGCCGAACTTGCTGAGGGGCAGGATGGTATGCTGCGCCCGGTCTTTCTTCATCGCATCCCGCATCACCTTGAAAAGCTCCTTCTTGTGCTCATTGTTGCGCATGTCGATGAAGTCAATGGTGATCAGGCCGCCAATGTCCCTTAGGCGCAACTGCCGTGCGATTTCCTCTGCTGCTTCGATGTTCACGTTCAGAACGGCCTCCTCTTGGTTGGCCCCTGTCATTTTATGGCCGCTGTTCACGTCAATGACGTGCATGGCCTCCGTGGATTCGATGACGACATAGGCGCCACTTGGCATCGTTGCCGTTTTGCCGAAGGACGACTTGATTTGGCGGGTCACGCCAAACGTCTCGAAAATGGGCTTGTTCTTGTTGTGCAACTGGGCGATTTCCACTTTGTCCGGGGCGATATTGCCGAGGAAATGGCGGATATTCTGGTAAAGTTGCTTGTCGTTGACAACGATGCGGTTGAAAGAATCGCTGAGGATGTCCCGAAGGATACTGCTCGTTTTGTCAAGTTCGCTCAGGAGCTTTGCGGGTGGTTTGGCACCTTGCAATTGGTTGAAGACATCCTCCCATTTGCTCTGCATCATGGCCAGCTCTTCGTGCAGGTCTTGTATGCGCTTGCCTTCTGCGGCGGTGCGCACGATGACGCCAAAGTTCTTCGGCTTGATGCTTTCGATGAGCGATTTCAGGCGCTTGCGTTCTTCTGCGTTTGCGATTTTCTTCGAAACGGCCACCACATCGGAGAAAGGAGTGAGCACCAAGAAGCGGCCAGGGATGGTCAGCTCGCAGCTAAGGCGTGGGCCTTTGGTCGAGATGGGTTCCTTTAGGATTTGCACGAGGATGGGCTGCCGTTTCACAACGACTTGGTCCATCTTGCCCGTCTTGATGATTTCTGGCTCAATCTTGAAAGCGTCGAGCGAGGGGGTGTTTTGGCCACCCGACATGACGTTGTTCGTGTACTTGAGCAGCGACTTGAGTTTGGGGCCGAGGTCGGTATAATGTAGGAATGCCTCCTTTTTGTGGCCAATATCCACAAAAGCGGCATTGAGGTTGGGCATGGTCTTGATGATTTTGCCCAAGAAAATGTCGCCGACCGAGAAGTTGTTGTTCGTCTTTTGGTGGTGCAGCTCTACGAGCTTGCTATCTTCCAAAAGCGCAATTTCAACTTCGGTGGGCGTTGAATTGATGATTAATTCCTTTTCCACGGTGGTTTTTAGTTTTGGCTCCCGCATGTGAGGGAGCAGTGCAGGAATAGCAAAGCAGGCACGTCCGTTACCGCCGCACGATGATTCGGAAAAGGTCAAAATTCGGAAAGAAGGCCAATGGAAAGGAGCAAAGCCAATTAAAACAAGGCAGGCCAGCTTGTAAAAGCGCTGAAAAGTGGTGTGTCTTGAGTTGTAGTTTGTGCAAAGAAATGGGGAATCCACAAAACCGCTATACCTCCCAACCCCAAAATGAAATTCCACTTTTGCTGTTTCTTGCTGACCAAGAACGCTCTGACGATGGTATTTGCCTAAGAAATGATGCGGAAAAAATGCACCGAAAATGGTTTGGTCGTCTTTTTTGGGTAGAAACGGGACTATTGAAACTTGAATTTACAGGTTTTCAAATTCCAAAGGCTGTCCCTCGGCTTCGGGATTAACTGCCTTTTCGGTTGCTCCTTTTGGACGGGTTTGCGGTGTTGACCTTACGGAAATCCCCGGTACGACAGACCGGAACGGCGGCAGGCAGCCCATATAGGTTGCCTGCCGCTTCAAGGTTTAGCTAAACCCTACCGGTTCTTCTTCTTATGACGGTTCTTATGCAGTCTTTTTTTGCGTTTGTGAGTTGCAATTTTGTGACGCTTACGCTTTTTACCACAAGGCATGTCGATATATCTTAAATAAGTGAACAAATAATGGCCAAAGAATCATTGGATTAGGAGTTTCGCAGGGGTCATTTGGTTGCGCTCCCAAATTGCCAATGGCTCAGTTGCCGGGTAATTTCTCGCATTTTTTCTTAAAATCATTCGCTTTTGCTGCATCTCCAAGACCCTCATAAGCTTGTGCCAAAAGGCAGGTTGCCATCTTGTTGCTTGGCTCCAGTTCAACGGCCTTTGAAAGCCGCTCCACCGCCCGGTCGAACTGGGCAGTTTTGATGGCCAAACGGCCCAACTGGGTCAGCACCAGCACGTTGTCGGGGTTTTGCTCGTTCAAGTCCCGCAGCATCAGGATGCCCTTCATGGGCGTGTCCTTTGGCGGGTTTTCGGTGTACACCAGCGCAAGGTTTACTTTGTGCTGGATGTTTCCGGGATTGAGCGAAGCCGCTTTTTCCAAGGCTTGAATGGCCTGGTCGGTGCAAAAACGCCTGATTTTATCTTCCTGCTCCCTTTGGAGGCAGATGGAATACGTGGTGCCAGCGATGGACCACGCCTCCTCGGTTTTGGCAATTTCGGCTACTTTTTCAGCATAATAGCCAGCTATGCCGAGCTTTTCCAATTGATACCAAAGGCTTGAAAGCGATTTGTAGGCTTCCAATTTGCTCGAATCCTGCACTGCTTTTTCAAGGCTCCCTTCCAAGGCCATCACCGAAGCCGATGCTTGGGCGGGTAGTTTGGCTTTGGCATCCACCAGCATAGAATTGATGTCCGTACTGGTTAGGGAGCCTGCCCTTTGCTTTTCAATTGTCTTTTGCTTGCTTGGTTTTGTGTCAAAACCAAAATACAATATTGCAAACAGCACTGTTGCCGATGCAATTAAAATCCATTGACCTTTGTTCATCAATGCTACTTTTGCTTTGACTCAAGACAAGCGTTGGCCGTGAGGCCGACCGTCGTTAGTCCTCACCTTCGTCTTCCGGCAGATGGTTCACATTCCCTTTCACATGCTCAACAAACACTTTTGCGGGTTTGAAGGACGGAATGAAGTGCTCTGGAATATCAATGGAGACGTTGTGCTTGATGTTACGTCCGATTTTCTTCTTTCTTCTTTTGATAACGAAGCTTCCGAAGCCACGGATATAGACGTTGTCGCCGCCAGCCAATGAGTTTTTCACTGACTTGAAGAATTCTTCAAGTGTTACGAGTACATCAACTTTTGCGACGCCGGTTTTTTCGGAAATGGCTGTTACTAAGTCAGCTTTTCTCATCTTATTTAACTGGTTTAGAATGAGTTATGAAAAAAACCAATGGTTTCTCAAAACGAGGTCGCAAATTTCGACTTTTTTTTCATTTGCGGAAATAAAACTCCATTTAATTTCTGCTTTTTTTCCGCTAATTATCAATGGGTTATGTGTTTTGGAGATTCTGAAATTCTCCTCTACAGGCTTTCGGTGCCCCATTGCTCCGATTTTGGCCGCCTGCTTTTGCCAAGTTTATGCCGCTTTGTTTGGGTATTTCCCCATTCTTTGGCGGCCACTCCATTATTCTACCCTCTAATGACTATCTTTGCCGACTGCCTAGCTTGCAATACAGCCCGCAGGCGGCATTTCATCATCTATATTATTATATTACTGTATGCTGCTATCAATGACGGGCTATGGTCGGGCCACCAATACTCACGACTCAAAGGTCATCATGGTCGAGGTGCGCTCGCTTAACAGCAAGTTCACCGACATGCGGGTGAAAATTCCTTCAAACTTTCGGGAAAAGGAGCACCAAATGCGACGCCTCATCAGCGAACGCATCGAGCGTGGCAAAATTGATTTGAGCATTGATGTGAAGTCCATGCAGGGCGATGAAGGCTTTGGGCTTAATGTGCCGCTATTCAAACGCTACTACCAGGAACTGTCGAATTTGGCAGATGAAATGGACATGCCCAAGGATGGCCTCATGGCGGCAATCCTGCGCATCCCCAACGTCATCATGACGGAAGAGGGGCAGGTGGATGAAGAAGAATGGAACGTGGTGGAGCGCACGCTGGCCGAAGCGCTTGAGAATTTCGACAATTTCCGCAAGGCGGAAGGGGCCGTTATCGAAGAGGACATGCGCCTCCGGGTGCGCAATATCAGCAGTGCCCTTCAACTCGTTGACCCCTTTGAGCAGGAGCGCATTCTTTTGTTGAAAAACCGGATGCGGCAGAACCTGGAGGAGTTTATGAACAAGGAGAACATTGACGAGAACCGTTTTGAGCAGGAGGTCATTTTTTACCTCGAAAAAATTGACATCACCGAGGAAAAGGTGCGCTTGGAGCAGCATTGCACCTATTTTTTGGAGCAGCTTTCTTCCAACGTCATGTCCAAAGGGCGCACCCTCAGTTTCATCAGCCAGGAAATGGGCCGTGAAATCAACACTTTGGGCGCAAAGGCATACTCAGCCGATATTCAAAAACTCGTGGTCAAAATGAAAGATGACCTCGAAAAAATAAAAGAGCAAGTAGCGAACGCAGTATGAGCAAGGGAAAACTCATTGTCGTCACGGCACCGTCAGGGGCTGGCAAAACGACGATTGTACACCACCTTTTGGCTACTTTTTCAAGCCTTGCTTTTTCCGTGTCGGCCACCACCCGAAGCAAGCGGGCAAATGAGCAGGAAGGTAGGGATTACTATTATATTACTGTGCCGAGGTTTAAGGAACTCGTGGCAGCGGGCGCTTTTCTGGAGTGGCAGGAAGTTTACGAAAACCAGTTTTACGGCACACTGAAAAGCGAGGTCGAGCGGCTTTGGGCCGATGGCAAACAGGTGGTGTTCGACATAGACGTGAAGGGGGCCATCAATGTGAAGAAGGCATTTCCCGAAGAAACGCTTACCATCTTTATCAAGCCACCATCCGCAGCGATTTTAAAGGAGCGCTTGAAAAAAAGAAAGTCGGAAAGTGAAGAAAGCTTGCAAAAACGTATTGCCAAAGCAACTTTTGAACTTAGTTTTGAGGGCGAATTTGACAAGGTGCTGGTGAACGACGACCTTGCCACTGCCTTGCAACAAGCAGAGAATATTGTTAGAGAATGGCTTTCTTTCAGTTAGCACCGATAATTGAACTCCAACCCGGCCCTGACTGCAAACTGCCATCCCGAAGTGTCGGGACAAGACCTGTCTAACCCGCCAAAGGCGGACAAGCTGCCAACTAACAAATGGAGACCCTGACCACACAAGGCATCCGAATCAGCGTAGAACCTTTCTACCTGCCACATGAGTCCATTCCGATTCAGCACCGCTACGTTTTTGCTTACCGTATCACCATCCATAACCAAAGCACTGTGACCGTCCAGTTGATGCGCCGGCATTGGTACATCGTGGAGTCGAACGGTGTGATAAGGGAGGTGGAAGGTGAGGGCGTCGTGGGCTTGCAGCCATTGTTGGAACCCGGCGAGACCCATCAGTACACCTCTTGGTGCCCAATTTCGACGGATATTGGAAAGATGTACGGTACTTTTCAGATGGTGAAATTGGAGGACGGTGCCCAGTTCGATGTGCAGATTCCGGCATTCAAGCTGATGCCGCCGTTTAAGATGAATTGAAGGCTTTTTATGATTGCCCCCAATTGGCTCCCAATATAGTCGCCATTTGTTCCGCAAGTAAATAGATTTTGGTCTTCATTCTGTCAGGGAAACGGCCTTGTGGGTTTTCATCTGCACTTTTGGCGTGATTGACAGCTACCTGGATAAGCGGAGCAACAGTGTCAACATTGTAACCGCCCGGCAGAAAAATCTCATGCAGTTTTTGCTTTAAGCGGGTGCAGTTTTCTCCATTATCCTCAATGCTTTCCATGCCATGATACAATAGCCAAACTTCAAAACAAGGGTTGCTGATGGCTATGTTCCAGTTTTCGTGCTGTTCGCAAATAGTTCGTAAGCCTTCAATTTCCTCCCTTGACCATCTGTCCACGTCCAGCACACACCAAAGCACGTCATTGTCTTTTGGCGACCAACCGCCATCTTTTATGAACTTTTCGATGCGCTCCAAAAAGAAATTGGGGGCGGATTTGTCCTGCTCCCTTGGGATGATGCTCACCTTGATACGCTGGTTTTTCTCGTTGAACCACGAGAAATAAGCATCCTCCCGCTCGCCTTCGGCCACGATGACAAAAAGGCGGGCATCCCGGTGGGGCGCACCTTTTTTATACAGCCTGTTTGTCTGCCCCATATTTGTCCCATTTAAGGTCTTTGAAGTTGCCGAGGAAAGGAATAGCACCGAAGCGACCATTCAAATAGCCCTTCCTGATGTCAAGGTCGTAACGGATGTCGAAATCGCTAAGCGGGTAAAAAGCCGTTTCGCCGCTGGGCTTTTTCTCGGCAAACCAGATTTCGTCCTGCCGGAAGATTTCTTGGTCGAGCAGGTTGCTCTCGTGGGTGGTGAAGATGAGTTGGCCAAGGGTATTAGGGTCGTTTACAAATTTAGCGACCAGTTCCTTGAGTAGGTAGGGGTGGATGCTTTGGTTGATTTCATCGATTATCAATGTTTCATTATTATTAATAATGTCGAATAAGGCTGGAACGAAATCTAGAACACGTTGTGTGCCATCACTTTCCTCCTTAATTTCAAATGAATAGATTTTCCCCTCCTGGTCTTCATGTGTGGTGATTAAACGTTTAACAACAATCTTGTCTCCCTCTTTTACTGCAATCGCTGCATGGTCTGAATTTTTATCCTTAACTACGCCATATTCAGCCTTTCCGTTTCGTAAGGTTCGTTTTATATCTTCAGATTGCTCCCAGTCGTCTTCTCCAAAATATCTATCAATTTCTACAGAAACCATATCTAACTTAGTGATTCCAGTTTTTAAAGAAGGTAAAAGGGTGTCAACAAAATTTTTGAATACTGGGGTGGTATGGTATTGCAATGACAAACCATCTGCCATTGTGCTTGGGTCAAGAATCATTAGTTTTTCATCGAACCAGCTGTAAGACTTTTTCACATCATCAAAAACTCGCTTTGCCCCTGCCAACATGCCCAAAAGCGGTTTGGTGTCAGGCAGTAATTCCTCTTCATAGAGCTTAAACCGTAACCTGCCTTCTTCGTTTTCAAGCAGATGCTTATTGGCTTCGATTTTTGTGATTCCATCTTGCGTGGTTCGCTTAAAAACTAATTCGTCCTTCACCTTACCAGTTCGATAAAGCCATTCCTCCTTGATTTTATGATTTAAAATTTCTAAACCGTAGTTGTAAACAATATCCTCTGAAATAAACTCCGCCTCCAAATGAGTGGGCTCTTTATCCATGCCTGTCTTTAACCTAAAAGGCTCAAACGAGTATTGGTCAACTCCCTCCTCTCCCGTCACAATATCTTTCAGCAAAGCAATTGCCTTCACCAAATTCGACTTCCCCGCCCCGTTCGGCCCATAAATGGCCGCCGTCTTCAACAGTTCCAAATCGCCGTACTGATAGACATGCTCCTTGAAGCGGCGGGGCGCTCCCGTGAGCATATTGAACTCGGTTTCTTCACCGAAGGACAGGTAATTGCTGACAACAAATCGGACTAACATCTTTCATTGATTTTATTGAAAAATCAAAATTAGAGATTTTTTCGTTTAGAAATCTAAAATTTTAAGACAAAATGAACTATTAAGGTGATAAATAAACATTTTAAGTGAAAAAATCTCAAAAAATAAGAGCGCATCAATAAAAAACGGGCATGAATCTCCTCCGATCCATGCCCGCTCCTTTTTTGTCATTCCCGAAGGCTCGCCTGTCGGCAGACAGGGAATCTCAGCCCTTCGCCACAATATCCACCTTCAAATTCAACTCCTTCAACTGTGCCTCATCCAGCGCATCCGGCGCATCAATCATCATGTCCCTGCCCTGATTGTTCTTCGGGAAGGCGATGAAATCACGGATGCTCGTTTGGCCACGCATCACGGCGCATAGGCGGTCGAGACCGAAAGCAATGCCACCGTGCGGCGGTGCGCCGTACTCGAAGGCGCCGAGGAGGAAGCCAAACTGGTTCTCGGCCTGCTCCGGCGTGAAGCCCAACAGCTTGAAGTTCTTTTCCTGCAAGGCCCGGTCGTGGATACGGATGCTGCCTCCGCCGATTTCCACGCCGTTCAGCACGAGGTCATAGGCGTTGGCACGCAGGTTTTTCAGCGTCTCGTGGTCGCCGGACATCATCTTCTCGGCGTCCTCTGGCAGCGGTGCGGTGAACGGGTGGTGCATGGCGTAGAAGCGCTGCGTGTCCTCGTCCCACTCCAGCAGCGGGAAGTTGACGACCCAGAGCGGCTTGAAGTCGCCGGGGTTGCGGAGGCCCATTCGGCTGCCCATTTCGAGGCGGAGTTCGTTGAGCTGCTTGCGGGTTTTTTCGGCTTCGCCGGAAAGCACGAACATGAGGTCGCCCGGCTTGGCACCCATTTTATCCGCAAACGCCTGCAACTGGTCTTCGCTGTAAAACTTGCTGACGCTGCTTCGGAAACGGCCCATTTCGTCGTTCGGGTCGCTGTTGTATTTTATCCAAACGAGGCCCTTCGCCCCGATTTGCGGGCGCTGCATCCACTCGGTCAGGTCTTTGATGTGCTTGTTGGAAAACTCCTCGGCTTGGCCTGTGGCGCAGATGCCCACCACCAACTCGGCGCTGTCGAAGACGGAAAACCCATGACCCTGTGCCACGTCGTTCAGTTCGCAGAACTCCATGCCGAAGCGGGTGTCCGGCTTGTCGGAGCCATAACGGGTCATGGCCTCGTCGTAGCTCATGCGTGGGAAGTCGGGCAGCGTGATGCCGAGCACGGACTGGAACAGGTGCTTTGTCAGCCCCTCGAAGGCGTTCAGCACGTCCTCACGGGTCACGAAGGCCATCTCGCAGTCTATCTGGGTGAACTCCGGCTGGCGGTCGGCCCGCAGGTCTTCGTCACGGAAGCATTTCACGATCTGGAAGTACTTGTCCATGCCGGCCACCATCAGGATTTGCTTGAAGGTCTGCGGCGACTGCGGCAGTGCGTAGAACTGGCCGGGGTTCATGCGGCTTGGCACCACGAAGTCACGGGCACCTTCCGGCGTGCTCTTGATGAGGTTCGGCGTTTCGATTTCGATGAAACCAACGCTGGCGAGGTGCTTGCGGGTCTCGATGGCCACATTGGAGCGGAAGATGAGGTTCTGCTGCACGGGCGCCCGGCGGATGTCGAGGTAGCGGTACTTCATGCGGAGGTCGTCGCCGCCGTCCGATACGTCCTCGATGGTGAAGGGCGGGGTTTTGGAGGCGTTGAGGACGGTGAGTTCCTTGACCTCTATTTCGATGTCGCCCGTTGGGCGGTTTGGGTTCTTGCTGGAGCGCTCCCGCACTTTGCCGGAGGCAGTGATGACGAACTCACGGCCCAGTTTGCGGGCTTGCCCGCAAAGCGCTGCGTCGTCGTCCATGTTGAAGACGAGCTGCGTGATGCCGTAGCGGTCACGAAGGTCAACGAAGGTAAGGCCGCCGAAATCACGCCCGATCTGCACCCAGCCTGAGAGTGTGACTTCTTGCCCGACGTGTGAGATGCGGAGCTCGCCGCAGTTGTGTGTACGATACATGTGATGGAGTTATGAGTTTTTAGTTATGAGTTTTGAGTTGATTCAGCCACGTGTTCACTCAAAACCCGTAACTCGAAACTCGAAACTTTTTAAAAAAGTGCGCAAAAATAACTGGTTCTACGCCAAAAGAATTGGTGAGTTTTCAAATTTGACACGTTTTTTGAAATAGGGGCTGCGTTGGCGCTGCTGTCAGCAGGCAAAGACACCGCTCAGTACACCACACAAAAGGCTACTTTTCCCTCCGATTCGCATTTCCCCTTGTACCTAAGTCTTTTGAAATTAAAGGCAAACGATATATTTGCTACGCGTTCGTACACGACTTGGCGGTAGCATTCATTCTATGGCCCCGAACCATTCTTCAAAAACGACAGAACAATTGAGATGAAAAGGAAATTCCTAGTGCTCATACTGCCAATCTTGGCCCTCGCATTGGCTTTCACCGTCCCGAATTGGAAGCCCACCGTTCGTGGCAATTATCCAGCTAACTACTTCCAAGCGCCCGTTGCGCAAGCGCTGTTGCTTTCTGGTACTTTTGGCGAGCTGCGCCCCAACCATTTTCATGCGGGAATAGACATCAAATCGGCACGGGGCGTGTCGGGAGATGCCGTTTTCTCGGCTGCCGACGGTTATATTTCAAGAATTAAAGTGGACAAAAGCGGCTACGGCAACTCGCTTTATATCAGCCACCCGAACGGCTACACGACCGTGTATGCGCATTTGGACAGGTTCAAAACGGAGATTGAGGAATGGGTGAAGGCCCAACAATACGCCCAGCAGAGCTTTGAAATTGATATTGACCTCACGCACGACAGGTTCCCCGTTTCGCAAGGGGAAGAAGTGGGTAGAATGGGCAATACTGGCTCTTCCAATGGGGCGCACCTGCATTTTGAGGTGAGGGAAACCAGCACACAGAACCCTATCAACCCGCTGCTCTTTGGCTTTCGGGTAGTGGACAATTTGGCGCCGAAAATGCACTCCTTGAAGGTCTATAGCCTCAACGAAAAACGGGAGGAACTGGACTCAAGAACGGTTAACCTCCTGAAAACGGGAGAGGGTTATCGGGTGAAAAACGATACGGTCCTTTTGGATGCTGGGCAAACAGGCTTTGGCCTTAAGGTTTATGACCATTTCGACCGGGTAAGCAACTGGAACGGCATCTACGAGCTGACGGTCTATCAAGACGACTCCGTGATTTATGATTTCAGTTTGGAGTCGTTTGCTTTTGATGAAACCCGTTACATCAACGCCCATTGTGACTATGAGGAGCGGGTCACGAAGAACAGCTATTACAACCGTTGCTATTCATTGCCCGGCAACCACATGTCCATTTATCGGCACAAGGCCAATAATGGCATACTCGACCTGCAAGAAGGCCAAGTGAGCAGGATAACAATGGTGGCCTCCGATGTGGCGGGCAACAGCACCACCTTGGAGTTTTTTGCCAAAATAAAGCCCAATGCGACTATTCCGGCGCAGCCGATTGACAACAAGAAATACAACTACATACTGCCCTACAACGAAGGCAATATGATTCGCACCGAGGGGCTTTACCTGCACATGCCACCTGGCACCTTGTACGAAGACCTCTACTTGAAATACGATGTGCTGCCGGGCAGTTCCACCACCTATTACTCCGATGTCCACCGTTTGAATGACAGCCGCACACCCGTACATGATTTTTTCGACATAGGCATCCGCCCAACGGAGTCCATTCCTGCGGAGCTAAAGCCCAAGGTCTTTGTGGCTTATATCGAAGGCAGCCGTGCGCTCAACTGCGGTGGCCGCTGGGAAGATGGGTTGTTGCGGGCCAAGG
>JADLHE010000144.1 GCA_020848965.1 Saprospiraceae bacterium | reverse complement strand
CAGGACGAATGGCAGCAAATCGGCGTTTTGTTGTTCAATGCTCTCATCCACAATGAGTTGCATGATGAAAGGGAAAGTGACCGCCAAGAGCGCACCGAATAAGACCGCAGCTCCCAAAAAACCTAAAAGGCCCTTGTAGCTCATCAGGTTTTCCCAGATATAAAATGGCTTGCCCGGCGCTACTTGCGTCTCTTCCTTGGTGAAAAAGCTGGCAGTAGGCTCCATGAGCAGGATGATGCCCTCCTTGTTTTGGCCTTGGGCATCATTGGTCCATCCCTCGAGGAATTCATTGGGTGAAATAGAGACCAGTTGCTCGGCACTTGGGTCGCCTAATGTAACCTGTTTGGCATCCGCCTCATACACCACCACGAAGTGGTTTTCTTTCCAATGGGCAACGCCCGGCAATGGAATGTCGTCAATCAGGCGCTGATAGGTAAGCTTGGCACCAACGGTATGCATGCCGATGCCTTCGGCAGCCTCGCTGATATTGAGCAGGCTGACGCCTTCCTGCTTTTGATGGGCCAATGCACGCAGTTGTTCCGTTGAGTAGCACTTGCCATAAAACTGCGCAATCATCCTAAGGCAAATTATCCCGCAGTCACGTTGGTGCAACTGCTTGAAATGAGGGTATTTCTTCGACATAAAAACTCGTTACATCGGTTCTGGTAGAAATGCAAAAATGCCGCTTCCACCTTGCCGAAGGTAAAACGTGTAATGGTAATTTGCCTCCCTCTGTAGTTTCTCTAAAATATTTAACGCTTTGTAAAGTGTAAAAGCCTAGCTATCAGGCACAATAACCGTACCGAAACCGCTTTCACTGTGTAGTTTCTCTTCCAAAAATTCTTAATGGGTGAGGAATAGTGCGAAGAAGGTGATGTGTGTAAAATTGGTGCTTCGCAAAATGTGGTGGTCTAACCGAGGGCAAAGATAATTGCCCGACATGAATGGTGATAATTTTTTATAAAAATAAGCCGTTTCGAAAAACGGCTTATTTTTTCTTCCTTATTTTTCAATGACCCATTGAATCGGGTTGCTCTGCACTACAAAGCAAGTATTTCCGCCAACCTCAATTCATCCAAATTGATTTCCTTTTGGTTGCGGATGGCGATACCAAGCGGGGTGTATTTAATCATATTGTTGTCAATGCCGACCATCACGTTTTTGTGCCCATCGAGCAATGCTTCAACGGCATAGGAACCAAGTCGGCTGGCCAAAAGTCGGTCAGCACCAGAAGGGGAGCCGCCTCGCTGCAAGTGGCCAATCACCGCCACACGGGTATCGTAAGCGCCCACCCTTGACTTCAGTTCTTCTGCGATTTCCTCCGTTTTGCCTAGCGTATTGCCTTCGGCAACAATGATGAGGCTGAACAGTTTCTTGCGCTTGGCTGAAGTTTTGAGCACGTTGGCCAGTTCATCGTAGGTGGTTTCTTTTTCTGGCAAAAGCACCAAGGTCGCCCCTGATGCAATAGCCGTATGCAAGGCCAAATAACCTGAGTTTCGGCCCATTACTTCGATGAAAAACAAGCGATCGTGCGATTCTGCCGTGTCTCTGATTCTGTCCACGGCCTCTACGGCGGTGTTCAGCGCCGTATCGAAACCGATAGTGTAGTCCGTTCCATAAAGGTCGTTGTCTATCGTGCAAGGTACCCCAACCACGGGGAACCCATGTTCTTTGTTGAAAATCTCGGCACCTGTAAAGGTCCCGTTGCCTCCCAAAGCGACCAACCCTTCAATTTTATGCTTTTTCAAGGCAGATGCGGCCAATTTGCGGCCTTCTTCGGTCATGAAGCGCATGCTGCGAGCTGTTTTCAGGAAAGTACCGCCCCGTTGGATGATATTCCCCACATCTCTGGTTTCCAGCTTCGTCATGTTCCCATCCATCATGCCCTCATAGCCGCCTGTAATTCCAAAAACTTCGATTTCATGGTATGCACAAGTGCGAACGACGGCTCTCAATGCTGCGTTCATGCCGGGTGCATCTCCACCGGAAGTATAAACTGCAATTCTTTTGATGTTTCGACTCATTGAATAAATGCTTAGCCAATAATTGCCTTGGTTTCCAAATGATATTGCACCAAGTTGCCAATTGGTTTTTTTATAAAAATGCCAGCATGTAGGCCAAGTTCTTGAAGCACCTCTTTTAGGGTTTCCTGAAAATGATAGCCAACTGAACCCACAAAATTGACGGGCAAAGTTTCATGATTTTTGTATTTGCAGACATGTCTGGTCAAAAATTCATGAAAATTTTTTTTCACCAAAGTCCTAACGAAAGGATGGGCCTGATGTTCGGTGAAAAGCTGTGTAAAAGAGGCCAAATATGCAGCCGGAATGCCACCGCTATACACTTTGTCGAGAATGTCCTTCCGACCATTTGGACAGGCTTTTTCCATGATGGGCTGCAATTCATCTGGCATTTCACGGTAGAAGAAAGCCTGAACGAATGCCTTTCCGATTTGCGCCCCACTGCCCTCATCGCCCAGCAGAAAGCCGAGATTGGTCACATTGTCCACCTCGTGTTCCCCATCGTAAAGCACTGAATTTGAACCAGTTCCGAGTATGCAGCAGATGCCCGGCTTGTGGCCGCATGTTGCCCGTGCAGCCCCCACAAGGTCATGGTGTACCGTTACTTTAGCCTTCGGCAATTTGGCGGCAATGGCCTGTTGCACGATGGCGTTGCGGCCCTTGTCCCAACAGCCAGTTCCATAATAGAAGACCTCGCCTGTCAGTTCAAACGGCAGCTTTTCCACCAATTCGGTTTGGATGATTTCTGAGATACGTTCACCGGAAACGTAATTGGGATTGAAACCCGTTGTGGTGATTGGCAGCTGCTCGCCATTGTCTTTTACAATGACCCAATCTGCCTTTGTTGCACCGCCATCTGAGATGATTAGCATTTAACGACCAGTTTATGTATAGCCAATTAGTTTTAATTCTGTGCGGATATGGCGGGCACAATCGCCACTGGTTTTAAACAGTCGGCAAATGTAGTGTAAAAATGACACCAAGTATTTCAATGGAAGTTTTTTTTGCAGATTCGATAAAATTGAATGCTGAAATTAGCCTTCCACCAAATTTTCTGCCTCGAAGACTGGCATCTTTGCATTGGGCAACAGCTGCAAAAACAATTGGAGCGCCTTCCGCTTGTCTGTGTTCAAATGGTAGCTAATGTTCTCCGTGAAGTATTTTTCCAAATCGAAACCCGGGTGCTGCTGCGGCAAAATCAGCATCAACTGCGGTATGGACTCGATGCCCAACTGCATCGCCGCATTGAATTTTTCGATGAAATCTATTGACATTGGCCGATTGCTCACCCAAGCCGCAAAGACAAACGGCAGCCCTGTGTGCGCCAACCAAGCCTCGCCAAGGTCGTAGGTGAAAGCATGCTTTCCCAAATGGTCCATCGCACGGTCGCCAATGATAAGGGCAGCGGTATTGCCTCCGATTTTATCCTCAAAGCCAGCCACCGTGGGCAGCAGGGTGGGGGAGCAGTGCCAGTGTTTTTCCAAAAGGATTTTCGCCAATTCCACGGAGGTGCGGGAGTGGAAATCGAGGTAGAGTTCCATCACATTTTCTAGCGGCACTTCACTGAAAATGCAGACCGTTTTCACCTCGCCCACCGTACCAATACAATAGTCAGAAATGATGTGCGGTGTGGCCAATTCAGGAATGGCGGCCACGGGTATCAGCCCAAAATCCGCCTCGCCGCTGGCCAATTTTCTGGCGCAAACGCTGGGGATGTCTAGCTGGAGGTCGAGTTCCTCGCTCAGGCCGCTTTTCACCAAACCATACAGTAGCGGCTTGGTGTTTAAATAGCTGACGGCGGTGACTTTTAGTTTTTTCAAGTTTTGAGTTTTGGGTTTTGAGTTTTGAGTTGGGGCCTCGAGCCATGCTACTCGAAACTCACAACTTGAAACTCGAAACTAATTCAGCACTGGCAGCGCCACATACCCCTTGAACGCTGTGTCCTCCTCAAACACCTCCTCCGTAAAATCCTTCACCACATTGTAAAGCGTATCCCGCTCAATCGGCCTGCGGCCTACGGCTTTGATGAGTTGAACCAGTTCCTTCGTGCTCATGGCTGGGTTTTGCTCCTCAGAGCCAGCCATTGAGTAAATCTTGGTGGTGTCATCAATCGTACCATCAACGTCATCCACGCCATAGGACAGCGCCAACTGTGCGATGCTGCGGCTAATCATTGGCCAATATGCCTTTACATGGTCGAAATTGTCGAGGTAAATGCGGGCGATGGCGTAGTTGCGCAAGTCTTCCGCCACGTTCACTTCGGGGATGTGCGACATCTGGTTGTCTTGGTTGCGGAACTTGAGCGGTATGAAAGTCTGGAACCCGCCTGTCCTGTCCTGCAATTTGCGAAGCTCCTCCATGTGGTGGATTCGGTGCTCGAAGCCCTCGATATGGCCATAGAGCATTGTCGCATTGGAGCGCATACCGAGCTTGTGCCATTCTTCGTGAATGTCGAGCCACTGCTGGCCCGTGCATTTGTCCGCTGCGATTTGCTCCCGGATTTCAGGGTGGAAAATCTCCGCACCGCCGCCTGGAAGCGAATCCAAACCCGCTTCTTTCATGGCCTTCATGCCTTCGGCGTAGCCGACTTTTGCTTTTTTGAAAATATAGTGGTACTCCACGGGTGTCAGCGCCTTCACGTGCAGTTCAGGGCGGTGGTTTTTGATGGCTGTGAAAAAATCGGCGTAGAATTTCATGTCATATTGCGGCAGCACCCCGCCCACGATATGCACCTCGGTCACGGGCTGACCGTCGTATTTCCGCACGATGTCCATCATCTCGTCCATCGTGTAGGCCCAGCCTTCTTCCCGCTGCTTGATGAGCCGGGAATAGGAGCAGAACTTGCAGTCATAGACGCATAAGTTGGTAGGTTCGATGTGGAAATTGCGGTTGAAATAGGTGTTGTCACCATGCTTTTTCTCCCGGACGAAGTTCGCCAAAGCACCCACAAAGCCAAGGCTGCCTTCTTGGTAAAGCAGCAAACCCTCGTCGGGCGTGATGCGCTCACTGTTGAAAACTTTGTTGGCGATGCTGCGCAATTCGGGCTTCAAATTGGGGTCGTCGAGCAAGAATTGAATTTTAGTGGTCTGCGTCATTGAAATGTGCATTTTTGCGGGCGTAAAGGTAACAGATTAAACAACTTTCAGTTTTTGTTGAAAGAAGAAATCTTGATGCTGGATACTTGATACTGGATGCTAGATGGTAGATGCTAGATATTAGGCGAAGCAAACTAGCTTAGAACCCAGAAACCTGTATCCGATATCGAGTATCCAGCTTCCAGTAACCAGCATCCAGCATCTAGTATCTAGCATCCAGCCATGCTTTCCATCCTCATCCCCATCTTCAATTTCGACATTCGCCCGCTGGTCAAAGACCTGCACGAGCAGTGTGAGACTTTGGGAATTGGCTATGAAATCGTCTGTTTCGATGATGGCTCAACTTCGGAATACAAGTTGCTGAACAAAGAAATCTGGAAGCTGCCCAACGTCATTTACAGGGAAATGCCCCAAAACCTAGGCCGGTCGGCCATTCGAAATGCCTTGGGCAAGGCTGCCCGATTTGACTTTCTTTTGTTCATGGATTGCGACAGCAAAGTGGTCTCAAGCGATTTTATCAAAAACTATGTGGGGTTCACTCGTGTATCATTAAACCCGTTGGCACTTCCCCACGCAAATGATTCAGGTGATAAATTAGAGTCAACTCCACCACCGGGTATTCCTAATGCACTCATTTATGGTGGTCGCTGCTATTCAAATTCACCACCCGCCGACCCCTTGCTTTATTTCCATTG
>JADLHE010000143.1 GCA_020848965.1 Saprospiraceae bacterium | reverse complement strand
ATAGTGGCTTCGAGCATTACACTCCCATTCCCATCGCTCACCGTCACCGAGTAAACACCCGCTGGTAAGCCCGAAATACTGGCCGTCGTAGCGCCATTGCTCCAATGATAAGTATAGTTCTGTGTGCCACCAACCGCCACCACACTTGCACTTCCGGTGGCATCGCCAAAACACTTGACATCAACCGTGCTAACACTTGCGCTCAATGCAACTGGCGCTGTCACAACCGTTTCATTAGAGGTGTTCGAGCAGCCGTTGGCAGGGTTCGTCACCTTTACGCTGTAGGTGCCAGCAGCGTTGACGGTCAGCGAGTTGCTGTTTGCGCCAGCAATGGGCTGCCCGTTCAGTAGCCACTGGTAGTTCAGGTCATTGCCGTAGGCATTGAGTTGCAAGCTGCCGCCCATCGGCAAAGCCATGTTTGGCTCCGCAACCAGCCATGCCACCGGAGCGCAGTTGTTGCTCGTAATTTTGTAAATATTGTTGGTGAAATAGCCGACGGCGTAAAGTTCGCCTGTGTTGTCCGCCTCAATGCCCGTGAAATCGTTGTCGTTGAAATTGCCCATTTCCACCACGGTAGGCACGCCATCGTTGCTCAATGCCCATATTTTGCCCGCACAGAAATCGGTGAAAATGTACTTGCCGAACAGGTCGGCGTACTTCGTGCCCCGGTAAACCGTGCCACCCGTGATGCTGCACTCCTGCCCATCGTGGGTGTACTCATAAAGCGGGCCTGTGAGGGTGTTCCAAGCAAAGCACTGGCTGTTGTTGAATGGCAGGGTGCCTTCCATGCAGCTCCATCCATAGTTCACACCGCCGAGGCTGTTGGCGGGCTGGAAATTGATTTCCTCCCTAGCATCCTGGCCCACGTCGCCGATCCAGAGGTCGCCCGTCCAAGCGTCGAAATTGAAGCGCCAAGGATTGCGCAGGCCCGATGCCCAGATTTCCGGAGCGATGGTGTCTAAAGCATTGATGTACGGGTTGTTGGCTGGGATGGTGTAAGCATTGCCCTGGCTGCCGACGTTGATGCGCAGGATTTTACCTTTGAACGAGAGCATATTCTGGCCACTGGCCTCTGGGTCGCCAGCCCCGCCGCCGTCGCCCGTGCCGATGTAGAGGAAGCCGTCGGGGCCGAATTTCATGCAGCCGCCCACGTGGTTGGGCAGCGGGTGCTCGTAGGTGAGCAGAATGCCCTCGCTGATGGGGTCGGCCTGGTCGGGATTGGCGGCGCTGCGCATGAAGCGGCTGATGGTGCAGTCGCCCGTGGTCTTTTGGTTGTAAAACACGTAGAACAGCCCATTTGCCTGATAATCAGGGTGAAAGGCGAGGCCGACGAGGCCCTGCTCGTTGTTCCAGCTGTTATTGGACTGTGCGTTGATGTCGAGGAAAGGAGTTGGCAGCACCGTGCCGTCCGTGTTGATGATGCGGACGTAGCCGTCCTTGGTGAAGGCATAGAGCCGGGGGTCGCCGGGTGCCCGCTCCACGCCAGCGAGCCAGTTGAAGCCGGAGGCATGGGGGGTGAGCGAAACGGTTTGGGCATTTGTGTTTTGAGCAAAAAGCAGTGCAAGTGTGAGGAAAATTGATTTTTGAACAACCAAGCCAATATTAGAGAGGCTGGCCGACTGTCCAATCGTAAATCCGAAATCCGAAATCGAAAATCCAATTCGTGTGTTCTTCATGGTGATTATGTTTTGGTAAAAGGTGAAACGTACGATGGCCGTCCGCTTTAGTGCTGACAGCAATTGTTCACAGGCTTAACAGGTAGAATTTAGCGCTTTAGGTATTCGGTCAATACTTGACCAACTTGATTGGAGGAGATGTCTGTGCGGAAATTCGGGCAAATATATAATAAATGCCGGGTTGCCAGTTAGTTGTTGGCAGGACTATTTGGCTTTTCCCAAGTTGATTTTGGCGAAAATCACTGGATACGGCTACCCGGCGGCCCAGTGCGTCCACGACTTCGATGGATTCTATGGTGGAATTGGGGTCGTTGGCTTCTAGGGTGAGGTGGGTGGAGAAGGGGTTGGGGTAGGTGCTTAAACCCAACTGCACTGAGGCTTCTTTAGTATTGGTTGGATGAAAAACATGGATGTTCATACTTGCCAATGTATCGCAACCAAGGCTTGGTGCAGGGTTCTGCACCTGAAAAAATGTATCATTGAATACCTGAAACCCAAATATATAGTTGCCGCTTATGACCACCGTATCGAATACAATTGAGTTTTGGGGCTGCATTGTGCAATACAATTCCGAATACGAGGTTTCCCAAACGCCATAGCCAATGCCTGCCGCATAAAGAGCATCTCCATTGAGCAGATAGGTTGCGCCAAAATTGAAGGTGCCTGAAATCGGGGGCGAAGTTTGGTAGCTATGCACTGGGGCGTTTGATATTTTAGCCCAATGCCGCCCATCGTCCTTTGTTGCGTAAATGCCGTCGTAAAGGTTCAGCAGTAGCAGGTCGCCGACAACTTTTGGCCCACCATACAACCCAAATAACCCTGAAGAGGCAGAAAAGATTGGATTGCCAGTATTGAACCAAGTGGCACCGAAATCGTAGGTCGTCCAAACAGCACCGTCATCCTTGACTGCAAGTAATTTTTGCCCCATTACCTGAAAGTAGCTTGCTGAAGGGAAGGATAGCTGCCAACTATTGCCAAAATCCTCGGAGAACTGAACATCATGGGCTTGTGCGACCAGCAAGTTGCCTTTGGCGAGCCGTAGCCGATAGCCTTGCGGAGCCAGTTGCATGGGCAGGTTCTGCCATGTTTGGCCGAGGTCATCGGTGTAATATATATTGTGTTGGGCGGTCTGCACGAACAAGCGATTTTCGTCCGAAAGAAAATACTCACCCGAAAACTCAGAATATGCCTGCTCAGGGGTTACAAAAACCGTTTCCCAAGTGCCGCCCTGTACTGGCTTTCGCTGCACTTGTTGGTTGCTGGTCCTGAAGAAAAAGTCAGCATGAAAAAATGCTGCCCAAGCTGGTTCTGCCTTAGCGGAATCGGGCAGTGCCAGCCAATCGCCCGCAGGGGTTTGTGCATAGATGTTTTGGTTGGCTACCCAAACATTGCCATTAACGGACTTCATAATGGTGCTGCCAAAATTATCCATGCCGAATGCTTTTGCCTCCCAGCTTTCGCCCTTGTCGGTGGAGCGCAAAAGCTGGCCGTGGCCATAAGCATTGGACAGGAATAGTATCGAGTCCATTGCATATAGCGTGGAGGCCCAACTCAAACCAGTGTACAGCGTTGCAAATTCTTGCAACGCTTGTTGGTTATATCTTATCAAGGTGCACGAGTTGGGAGCAGAATTGAAACTGTTGCAGAGCAGAAAATAAACGCTTGAATCAACCACTGTGCAATTTGATATAATGTTGCCTGAAATCGGCCAGCCAAGGTCAATCTGTGTAATTGGTAAGGTATGCGACTGCCAAACGGTATCAGTATCCGCGAGGCTGAAAAATCCTCCATTCCTGAAACAAGCATAGCTGATGCCGTCTCTATGGGAAACCCCGCCGATGGCTTGCGTCTGCTGCGTGGGGAAGGGTATGAAACTGGTGCTCAGGAAATCGTCATCCGTTTTCAAAATGCCATCTTTTGTGACCAAGCCTACTTGGTTGCCCAATTCCAAGAACGTGAAACTCCCTGTAGGCAGCGGTGAAGGAAAGCCGTCCCATGTTATGCCATAGTCATTTGATTTCAGGAAAGTATTAAACTGCATGCCCCATGAATCAACCAAGTAAACGCTATAAAAGTAAACGCTGTCGGCGCAACCTTTAAACAGGCCATTCAATAGAAAAGAACAACCGCCTT
>JADLHE010000142.1 GCA_020848965.1 Saprospiraceae bacterium | reverse complement strand
CTTTTTTGAATGTCCTTTCAATTTGGTCAACTACTTCCAGGTCAATGTTGGCGTCTGTTGTTAACGTATCTTTAACTAAATACGCTTCCTTTTATTGTCTCTGAAAAAGAGGTTTTTTTTCGTTTCACGGCAATTGTCTGCTACGCAACGTTTTCAGTAGCCTCTCCTTGCTTTTCTACCCGCCGTACAATTTGGGCAGTCAGTTCGCCTTCCGATGCAATTTTGTTGCCGACGTAGGCCGTGCCGTGCATCTGCACCAAACCCCTTCGGATAGGTGCTGTCAGCTCCATTTTCAGGATGAGTGTGTCGCCAGGCACCACTTTTTGCTTGAACTTCACGCCGTCTATTTTTACAAAATAGGTGTCCCAATTGCCGGGGTCGCCCACTTTGTTGAGCGCCAGGATGCCCCCTGCCTGTGCCAAAGCCTCTATTTGTAAGACTCCCGGAAAAACGGGGTTGCCGGGGAAATGGCCTTGGAAAAAACCTTCGTTGAATGTCACGTTTTTTATGCCCACCACATGGTTTTCAGAGATTTCGATGATTTTATCCACCAGTAGAAAAGGGTAGCGGTGGGGCAGGTACTTGGCTACTTCCACGGTATTGTAAACGGGTTCGGCATTTGGGTCGTATTTGGGCACGCCTTTCAGGCGGCGTTGTTCGGTCCATGCTTTTTTGAGCAGCTTCGCAAACTCAACGTTGGCCGTGTGGCCCGGTTTGGTAGCCACAATCTTGCCTTTGATGGGTTTGCCGACCAAGGCCAAATCGCCCAAAACGTCCAAGAGTTTGTGGCGGGCAGGCTCGTTGTTGAAAAACAATTCGATGGTATTCAAGATGCCCTCCTTGTCAATCTTTACGCTTGGTTTGTTCAGCTTTTTGGCCAAAGCATCCAGTTCATCTTGGTTCATGAGGCGGTCAACGATGACGATGGCATTGCTCAAGTCGCCACCTTTTATGAGGTTGTGGTCAACGAGGTACTCCAATTCGTGCAAGAAAACGAAGGTGCGGCAAGGCGCCACCTCCTTCACGAAATCCTCAACCCGTGCCAATGCTGCATACTGTTGGCCCAGTATCTTGGAGTTGAAATCAATCATGGTGGTGACCTGAAAATGGTCGGCGGGCATGGCCACAAGTTCCGTCCCGGTTGTTTCGTCAATATAGCGGATAGGCTCCGAAATTTCCAAAAACTCCCGTTCCTCTGGCTGTTCGGCAAGCCCAGCTTCTTCCAATACTTTCACGAACGGAATGGCACTTCCATCCAAAATGGGTACTTCTGGGCCATTAATCTCAATCAGCACATTGTCAATGCCCATGCCGAAAAGTGCGGCCAGTGCGTGTTCCACCGTACTCACATGGGCCTCGCCTTGCTGGATGGTCGTGCCCCGCAGGGTGGAAACAACTTGGCTCACATCCGCTTTGATGAAAGGTTTTTCGGTCAAGTCTATCCGTTGGAATTTGATGCCATGCCCCGCCTCAGCTGGCCGGAAGGTCATGGTCACCTCGTGGCCCGTGTGCAGGCCGATACCCTTGATGGTCACGGGTTGTTGGATGGTGTGCTGATTCATAGTCAAATTAGGATTGGGGGACAAGGGACGAGGGATGAAGCCCAAACGGCAACGGCATCCCTTCTTCCTCATTCCTCATTCCTGCTAATGAGTTTGTTGATTTTTCTAAACAGTTCGGGCAGTTTTTTGAAGATGGCATAAGAGCGAAGGTAGTCATTATAGGGCAGGGCAGGGGAGCCGTAGAGCGCAGTACCGGGTTCTTTCACCGAGGCTGCCACGCCGCTTTGGGCCTGCACTTTGGTGCCATCGGCAATTTCGATATGCCCCACAAAGCCAGCTTGGCCACCTATCATGCAGCCTTGCCCGATTTTGGTGCTGCCCGCAATGCCTGCCTGCGCCGCTACAACGGTATTTTGACCAAGCTCAACATTGTGCGCCACCATGATGAGGTTGTCGAGCTTTACGCCTTTACGTATAAAGGTACTTCCCATCGTGGCTCGGTCAATGGTGGTGTTGGCGCCAATTTCCACGTCGCTTTCCACCACTACGTTGCCCAATTGGGGCAATTTCAGGAAACTGCCATCGGGCTGTGGCACAAAACCAAAGCCATCGCTGCCAATCACCACATTGCTGTGCAAAATGCAATTGTCGCCAATCACGCAATCGTGGTAGATTTTGACGCCCGGATAGACGGTGCAGTTTTTCCCGACCGACACATTTTTCCCCAGAAAAACCTGCGGATGAATGATGGTGCCATCCCCCACCGAAACGCCATCTTCCAGCACGGCAAAGGTTCCGACCGTTACCGCATCTCCCAAAGTGACCGAATTGCTGACAAATGCTTGTTTTGAAACACCTTTTGCATCTTGTACTGCTGCCCCGAATTTTTCCATAAGGATGCGTAGGCTATTGTACACATCGTCAACCCGAATGACGGCTTCCGCCGCAATGGGCTGGGCTGGCTGAAATTCACGAGGAATCAGGACGGCGGTAGAATGGGTGGTATATGCATACTGTTCGTACCTGAGGTTGGCCAGAAACGTCAGTGTGCCCAAGCCACCTTGCTCAATTTTGCCGGGCCTGTTCACCATCGCATCCCCATTTCCTTCGAGCGTACCTCCAAGCATGTGGGCTATTTCTTTAGCTGCTAACTGCATAGGCGGCAAAGATAGTTGTGAGTTGGTAATCTGAGTTGAATGAATGGGATAAGAAATGGGAAAGGAGAAGATTTATTGCTTTTGAGGCGCCTCGGATGCGTCAAGTCTGAGACAAATCGGTTGATTGCGATTGCCAAAAAAAAGAAAGGCTCCCATTGCTGGAAGCCTTTCTTTATTGTCGGGGTGACAATTTCAGAACTGATGGAGCTTGGACCTCTACACCACGGCACTTGCGCTAACTCGTCCCAAGGAAAGGAGCATGAATTACTACACCACGGCACCTGCGCTAACTCGTCCCAAGGAAACGCATCTTGTAGCTACCGTTTTTTCAATGCCAACAGCGTGGCGAAAAAGCTACACAGATAGCCA
This sequence comes from Saprospiraceae bacterium, assembly GCA_020848965.1. Taxonomy (GTDB): domain Bacteria; phylum Bacteroidota; class Bacteroidia; order Chitinophagales; family Saprospiraceae; genus UBA6168. Next base: position 4,086 of record JADLHE010000142.1, on the reverse strand, counting down.
TGCCCATCGTCAGCAGTGCTTATTGAACACCTAAGATACATTAAAACGCCCGTTTCAACTCCCATGCCTTCAAGGTCTTTACCTTCACCTTGCCATTGCTTGCATACAATTGAACCTTGCTAAAATCTGTTGTTGGAAAGTAAATATCCGTCATTACCACCTCGCCATTGTCCGCAAAAAGCTCGCAGGAAGCCACATCAAAGAAGAGGTGAAGATGAACCGTTTTGCTGCTGGAAACCCTTGGTGCTGTATGGCGTTTGACGGCAAATTTATCTGAAAAGTCTGCCTTCCCGGCCTTCGTGCGGTCGCTGTAAAACTGGTTGCTGGCAGCATCGAACCCGACCCGATATTCTTCTCCTTGTTGGTTAGAAACGGCAATTCCAAAATCAGGTATTGAGCCTTCGGGCAATTCAATTTCCAGTTCCATCTCCACCATGGAGGCTGCGAAACCGAGTTTTGCCGTCAAGTCTAAATTGTTTTCGACCACCTGATTATCAATTGTGTATGCCTTGCCACGTAATACTTCCAACTCCTTCACAGGCAAAGTAGCCAGCCGCATTCCAGCACTCGTATTCTTCAAAACCAATTGGCGGGGCAAGGTCGTGGCGCTTCGCCAAGCCTCCGTCGGCACGAGGGTGGCATAGTCCCAATTGGACATCCAGCCCATGAAGAGGCGGCGACCATCGGATGATGGAACGTCCGACCAAGTGACCCCAGCGTAGTTGTCCCGCCCGTGGTCGAGCCAAACGGCCTTGCCGCCCGCTACCGATGACGCAAAACCGGGGTCGAGCGTGAATTTTTTTCCGTCAAAATTCCCGACGAAATATTGTGTGCCGGAGCCGCCATTGGCAGCGCCGGGGTTGAGGCTTTGCAGCAGCACCCAGCGTTTTTCGCCCGTGCCTTCCACGGTCATCGGGAAAAGGTCGGGGCATTCCCAGACGCCACCGTGTCCGCCGAATTCTTTTCCAAAATCGCTCAGGTGCTTCCATTTTTTCAGGTCGGGCGAACCCCAAAGCATCACATGGTCGTGGGCGGCGAAGACCATCACCCACTGCTTTGAGTCTTCATCCCAAACCACTTTCGGGTCACGGAAGTCCTTGATTTTCTGCGTGTTGGGCACAACTGGATTGCCTGCGTACTTCGTCCAGGTGCGCCCCTTGTCCGTGCTGTATGCAATGCTTTGGTATTGAAAATCGGTGCGCCCCGCCTTTTCGCCCTCCATCAGGTGTTGGGTGAAAATGGCGACGAGCGGCGGCTGCCCGTTGAGGCCAAACCCGCTGGTGTTGTTCCAGTCCACCACGGCGCTGCCGCTGAAAATCAGCCCCAGTGAGTCGGGGTAGAGGGCGATGGGCAAGTGCTTCCAATGCACTAAATCGGTGCTGACGGCATGGCCCCAGTGCATTGGCCCCCAGACGTTGGCATCGGGGTAATGCTGATAGAATAAATGATACTCACCTTCAAAATAGACCATGCCGTTGGGGTCGTTCATCCACATTTTTTCAGGGCTGAAATGAAACTGTGGGCGGTGAGGCTCGGTGTAATAACCTGCGGTACTATTTGTTGACGGCTGGACATTGGCGTTTTCCGCCGTTTTTTGACAGGCAGCAAATAATACAGTGGAAAAGAAAAGGCATAGAATCAGGTTCCTCATGCTATGGATGGATTTTATTGTTCAAAAATGGTTCTTATTGCTTGAAGAAATTACCGACAAATGAACCGTCAACATTGTTTAATAAAAGAAAATAATTGCCATTTGGTAGCTTGGAGATATCCAATTTATTGGTTGGATTAAAACTTTGGTTTTGAATAAAAACCCGTCCGTTGGCATCATAAATTCTCATATCAAAAAGGCGGTGTTCACTCATTTCCCCGAGGTTTAATTGCAGTGTATCATGCGTTGGGTTGGGGGATAAATGCATGCGTTTTATAGGTTGCAAAGATTCAAAAATGCCACTCAAAAAAGCCTCCGGCAAATATTCCGGCTCGCATATTTCCGGCTGAAAAGACTCCTCCTTGTCGCCCATTTCCCAGTAGTCTAGCCGCTCGATTTTCACCTTGCCAGCAGGTACCACGAAGTCTATCAGCTTTTGGTTTTCACCCGGATAAACCCGTGCGGAAATCACCGCCAGGTTGTCCACAAACACCTCCACGATGCTGTGGTCAACGAATAACCGCAGGTGAACCGTATCCTGAAAAACGTAGGTTGCAAATCGGTTGTCCTCCGCTGTCAAGTAGGGTGACGACAGGTTCCTATTAATGCCTAACTTATTGGTTTTCAGGTCTCCATAGATAGAAGTGAGCAGTGTGGCTGCTTCGTTTTTGAATATTTGCAGTGCAAACTGCGCATCCGGTTCCGGCACGATGACCATGTCAATTTCATACTGGTCGCCCTGTATTTCGGGCAGGTTGAAATTGGTGCCTTCTGCAATTTCCCGGTTTTCGATATGCACGTTGTTCTTGCGCAAACGACAGAGATTTGGATGCGGATAATGCCCAATTCTGCCATCTTCGAGCAGCCTCGCCACACGGGGTATGCTGAAGGTTTGGCGCCAGCCAGCCGCTATTTGGTCGTTCGCATCCCGGTCTTCGGGGATGATGCCGAGGTAGGTCAGACTGCCCGTTTCATCCCTACCAAAAGAGGGCGAGAGCAGGTTGCGGGTTATATGCTCGAATGGCTGCGGCAAATTATTATAAGGCGTGAATTTTTCATCCACAAAACTTCCCACCCAATATATCGTCTGTGCAGGAGCACCATTAAATACAGGCGTCACAATTAAGATATAATCGCCATTTTCCGTTTTAATAAAGCTCGGCATTTCCCAAAATTTTCCAGACTGTGCCACATTATTATTCTGATAAATGGGCAATATCGTTTCCCAATCTGTCAGGTTCTGCGACTTATAACTAAAAAGGATTCCGCCACCATTGTTTTGCAGCCCCGACCCGACAATCATATAATAGGTGCTGCCTTCTTTCCAAATATAGGGGTCTCTAAAATCCATGTTCGGGAAATTGGGAGGTGGGTTCGGAATGACGGGATTATCTGGCAACGTCTCCCATTTAATCAACTGATTATCAAGCGGATGGGCGATGCCGATGCCTGCCTTTTGCCCATCCACGCCCGTGTAGGCGATGACTGGAACGCCGTTTTCATCATAGGTCGTGGTGCCCGACCAACAGCCAAAATCAGAGAAGCCCGGTTGCGGCGCAAGCGCTATCCGTTCCTCTTTCCAAGTCACCAAATCGGGGCTGCTCCAATGGCCCCAGTGCATGAAATATAAGGTTGGCGAATTGGGATTTTTTTGAAAAAACAAGTGGTAAGTGCTATCGTAATAGGTCAAACCATACGACTCATTTGCCCAGCTCGTATTGGGCATCACATGGTAGCGAGGGCGCAGGTGGTCGCCTGCATGGCGTATATTATGGTCAACAAATAAGTCCGTTTCCAGATACCCGATGGCATTAAATCGGGTGTTTATTTCGGTTGGGGTAAATGTTTGGTTGAAAATGCGCACCTCGTCCAAAGCGCCATTGGCTGCACTCAACAAAAAGCCTTGAAAATCGGGCGAGTCATTGCCCCTGCCGAGGTACATCACGGTGTTGGCGAAGCTCAAATGGTCGTGGTTGCCGAGGGTTTGTTCGGCCCATAGTTCGCCATTTACATATAATTGCGTCTTTTTGGCATTGAGGTCTATTTGCAGGAAAATATGGTTCCATTGGTAGGTTTTTAGGGATTGTATGGAAGTGAAAAAATAGTTTTGATTATCTGCATAATATTGGTAAAACAGCTTTCCATAAGGTGATACTTTAATCGTAAAACCCGCACCGCCAGCGAGTTGACTGATTAACCCAACCGATTTTTCATTAAAACATTCGGTCGCATACCATATCTCCACGGCCATTTTTTTGGAGATATTGGGTAGGGTATAACTATTCTGAAAAGCCCAAGTGGAATAACCATCCAAACGCAGTGCACGGCCATGCGGGGCATCCGGGTGTTCGGGTTTTTGAAAATGGTTGGCAACTGAAAACGAAGTCTGCCCAATGCTCTCCAGCGTCATCGTTTCACCCGTGTTTTCATCGAAG